>NZ_AOSQ01000037.1:0-64515 GCF_000349605.1 Kocuria sp. UCD-OTCP | reverse complement strand
GAATTGGCCCGCGGCCGGGATGTGGGTTATGGTTTTCGAGCAGTGAGCGCGATTGGCGCAGTGGTAGCGCGCTTCGTTCACACCGAAGAGGTCACTGGTTCGAACCCAGTATCGCGCACGAGCAGTGCACAGAGGGCCCCGGCTGGAATTCCAGCCGGGGCCCTCTGTCGTCGTCGGTGCGCCCTGACGACGCGCGGGCCCGTCCCTCCGGGCGCCGCGGCGCCCGGAGGGGGTGCGGGCGCTCAGACCGCGGAGACGTCCCCGAGGATGCCCTCGCGGGCCAGCGCCGTGAGGCGGGAGACGGCGCGGAAGTACTTCTTCTGGTAGCCGCCGGCCATCATCTCGGCCGTGAAGACCTCGTCGAAGGGCCGGCCGGAGGCGATGATCGGCAGGTTCTTGTCGTAGAGCCGGTCCGCCAGCACCACGAAGCGCAGGGCGACGGCCTGCTGCTCGATGGTGTGCACGTCGCGCCAGACCACGGCGTCGATCCCCTCGAGGAGCTTGCGGTACCGGGAGGGGTGCACGCTCGCGAGGTGCTCCACGAGGTCGGCGAACCGGTCGGCGGCCACGACGCGGCCCGGGAAGTGCTCCTCCACGGCCCGGTCGAGCTCGCCGTCGGACAGCGGCGCCGGGGCCTGCGGCAGGCCCCGGTGGCGGAAGTCCTCGCCGTCGATGCGCAGCACCTCGAACTGGTCGGCCAGCACCTGGATCTCCCGCTGGAAGTCCTGCGCGGCGAAGCGGCCCTCGCCGAGCGATCCGGGCAGGGTGTTGGACGTCGCCGCGATCCGCACGCCGGAGTCGGCGAGCTCGCGCATCAGCCGGGACATGAGGACCGTGTCCCCGGGGTCGTCGAGCTCGAACTCGTCGATGCACACGAGGCTGTAGGCGCTCAGGGCGTCGACGGCCTTGCGGAAGGTCAGGGCCCCCACGAGGTTGGTGTACTCCACGAAGGTGCCGAACGCCTTGGGACCGGGGACCGCGTGCCACAGGGACGCGAGCAGGTGGGTCTTGCCCACCCCGAAGCCGCCGTCGAGGTAGATCCCCGTCCGGACCTCGTCCTTGCGGGGGCCCCCGCCGAAGAGCTTCGTGAAGAACCCGCCGCCGGAGCCGGTCGAGCGGTTGACGGACTCCGCGAACTTCCGCAGTTCCCGCACCGCCTCCGCCTGGGACGGCTGCTGCGGGTCGGGGCGGTAGGTGTCGAACGAGACCTCCCCGAAGCGCTCCGAGGGCCGGAACGCCGACAGCAGTTCGTCGGCCGACACCTGGGGGCGCCGCTCGGTGAGGTGTTCGATCTGGATGCTCACTTGGGAGACCTCTCTGTCCGCCGCGCCCGGCGGTTCGCTGGTTCGGCGCGCCGAGCGGCGCACGCGCGTGCTCCGGCGATTTTACCGGCTCCCCGTCGCCCGGGACGCGCCCGCCGCGTCATCAGGGCGGCGGCACCGCCGCGACGGGGTCGCGGCAGGGCCGGGCCGGGGCCCCGGCGGCTCCCCGGCGGGGGCGGTCCGCCGCCGGGACCACTACCCTGGAGGGGAAGCCGGTCCGCGAGGACCCGTTCCCCTGATCCCCACCCCGGAAGGAGTCCCCATGGGCGTTGCCGTGGAGAACAACGAAGAATTCGCGCAGTACGCGCACCCCGAACGACTCGTGTCCACCCAGTGGGTCGCCGAGCACCGGGACGACCCCGGGGTCGTCGTGGTCGAGTCGGACGAGGACGTCCTGCTCTACGAGACCGGCCACGTGCCCGGCGCCGTGAAGATCGACTGGCACACCGACCTGAACCGTCCCGACACCCGGGACTACGTCGACGCCGCGGAGTTCGCCGAGCTCATGGCGCGCAAGGGCATCTCCCGCGACACCACGATCGTGGTCTACGGGGACAAGTCCAACTGGTGGGCCGCCTACGCGCTGTGGGTGTTCGAGCTGTTCGGCCACCCGGACGTGCGGCTCATGAACGGCGGGCGGGACAAGTGGGTCGCCGAGGGCCGTGAGCTGTCCACGGAGAAGGTCGTGCCCGAGCGCGCCGACTACCCCGTGGTCGAGCGCGACGACGCCCCGATCCGCGCCTTCCAGGAGGACGTGCTGGCCCACCTGGGCGAGCAGCCGCTGATCGACGTCCGGTCCCTGCCGGAGTACACGGGCGAGCGCACGCACATGCCCGAGTACCCCCAGGAGGGCACGCTGCGCGGCGGGCACATCCCGACCGCGGCGTCCGTGCCGTGGGCGCGGGCCGCCGCCGAGGACGCCACGTTCCGCTCGCGCGAGGAGCTCGAGGCGATCTACCGCGACGAGGTCGGGCTCTCCCCCGACGACGACATCATCGCGTACTGCCGCATCGGCGAGCGCTCCAGCCACACGTGGTTCGTGCTCAAGCACCTGCTGGGCTACGACAGGGTCCGCAACTACGACGGCTCCTGGACCGAGTGGGGCAACTCCGTGCGCGTGCCGATCGTCCGCGGCGAGGAGCCCGGCGAGGTCCCGGGGTCGGCCCGATGAGCGGGGTCCTGCCCGCCCAGCTCGAGGAGCTCGTCGCGGACTTCACCGCCGTGCCGCAGGAGGACAAGCTCGAGCTGCTGCTCGACTTCTCCCGCTCCCTGCCGGCGCTGCCGGACCGCCTGGGCGAGCACCCGGAGGAGCTCGAGCAGGTGGTCGAGTGCCAGTCGCCGCTGTTCCTGACCGTCGAGTGGGAGGAGGGCGCCGTCCCCGGCCCCGGCGCCCCGGTGCGGCTGTTCTTCTCCGCCCCGGCGGAGGCCCCGACCACCCGCGGCTTCGCCTCGATCCTGCACGAGGGCCTCGACGGGCTCCCGGCCCAGCAGGTCCTGGACGTCCCCGACGACCTGCCGGAGCGCTTCGGGCTCACCCAGCTGGTCTCGCCCCTGCGGATGCGCGGGATGTCCGCGATGCTGGCCCGGATCAAGCGGCGCGTCCGCGAGCTCCAGGACGCCTGAGGCCCCGGGGCACCGGCATGGCGAAGGCGTCCCGCGGGGCGGGCCCCACCGCAGCCGTCGCGCTCCTGGCGCGGGAGCGCGTGGCCTTCACCGTGCACGAGTACGCCCACGACCCTGCGGCCGCGTCCTACGGGCTGGAGGCCGCCGCCGCGCTGGGGCGCGACCCGGGCCAGGTGTTCAAGACGCTGCTGGTCGTGCACGAGCGGGACTGGGCGGTCGCGGTGCTGCCCGTCTCCGCGCGGCTGTCCCTGCGCGCGGCCGCGGCCGCCCTGGGCTGGAAGCGGGCCGCCCTGGCCGAGCCCCGGCTCGCGGAGCGGCGCACCGGCTACGTGGTGGGCGGGATCTCGCCCCTCGGGCAGAAGACACCCTCCCCCACCCTGCTCGACGACTCCGCGGAGGCCTGGCCCACGGTCCTCGTCTCCGGCGGGCGGCGCGGGCTCGACGTCGAGCTGCCCCCGGCCGAGCTGCTGCGGCTCACGGACGGGCGCACCGCCGCGCTGCGCTCCTGACCCGCGCCGCGGTCCGGACCGGACCTCAGCTCCGCTGCGCGCGCACGGGCCCGAGGGTCCCGGCGTCCTGGGCCAGCCGGGCGGGCAGCCAGCGCCGCACGGCGTCCTCCCAGCGCTGCGGGTCCACGTTCCACTCCTTGGTGTGCCGGGCGCGGGCGAAGGGCACGAACTCCACGAGCCGGTTGAGCTCCGCGAGCCGGCGGGAGCTGGCGGCCGGGACGAACTCGTCGTCCACGGAGTGCAGCACCAGGGTGGGCGTGCGCAGGTGCTCGGACCGGGAGAGCCAGTCGAGGGCCTGGAGGTCCACCGGAGCGGCGAGACCGGTCAGCATCCGCCCCGCCGGGTGGGAGATCAGGTTCGTGGCCAGCCGGCCGATCCCCGACGGGATCCGGCGGGAGCGGGAGTGGTGGGCGATCAGCTCGAACCAGTCGACCACCGGGCCGGTGAGCACGAGGGCCGCGATGTCGTCCCGGTAGAAGGACAGGTCCGCCGTCTGCAGCGAGATCGCCCCGCCCATGGACCAGCCGAAGAGCACGATCTGGGTGGCGCCGCGGGACTTCGCGTAGCTGATCGCCGTCTGCACGTCCTTCCACTCCGTGAAGCCCAGCCCGTACCGGAAGTCGTGCGTGGGCGGCGCCTCCCGGTCGTTGCGGTAGGAGATCAGCAGGGAGGTCAGCCCGAGCTCCCGCGCCACCGGCACGGCACGGACCGTCTCCATCCGGTTGGCGCCGCGCCCGTGCACCATGATCGCCCACGGACCCGGGAGCACCCGGGGCCGCTCGCCCTCCGGGGTCGGCCCGCCCTCCGCGGGGACCACCCAGCAGGGCGCCGGCCCGACCTCGATCGGGATCTCCACCTCCTCGAACGGCAGGCCCGCCGCCCCGGGGTCCGGATAGACGGTTCCGGACCAGAAGCCGCGGGTCGCCCGGGAGAGGTCCCCCGAGTAGACCTCCTCGACCACCCGGGTCACGGTGCCCTCCCGGGGGGAGTAGGAGCGGATGGCGCCGATCCGGGCGTGACCGCGGCCCGCGTCGAAGCGCAGGCTGTAGGTCCCCGCCACGGTCGTGTCCACCGTGGCGGGCAGCCGCACGAGCGTCGTCGCGGACGGGTCGCCGTCCTCGCCGGTGCGGGTGACGCCGAGGATCTGCAGGTCCTCGGAGCGGTACTTCGGCGGGACCACCACCTGCCGCGCGAAGTAGGCGGCCGCCGCGCTCGAGAGCCCGAAGGACAGGGACGCCGCCCCCACCGTGACGGCCGCGCCCACCACGGCGCCGCGCGCCCACTGCGTCGCGGACTGGGGCTCGGGGGCGGCGGGGACCGGCAGGGGGCGACGGGGCATGCCCCCCAGTCTTCCACGCAGCCCGGGCATAACCGGGAGGGACGCGTCGTTGTGCTGGCCGGGCGGTCCGCGCCCCGCAGGCCCCGCGCCGCCCCGTGCGGACCGCCGGGCGGGCCCCGTGCGGGGACCGCCGCCCGGAGCACCGACCACATCCCGGAGGACCACACCATGAGCGAGACCACCAGGCACGGCGACCGCCCCGACGCCACCGGACGGACCGAGGAGGACTGGCGCTCCATCCTGTCCCCGGAGGAGTACCACGTGCTGCGCGAGGCGGGCACGGAGCGGCCCTTCACCGGCGAGTACTGGGAGACGAAGGCCGAGGGCGTCTACGAGTGCCGCGCGTGCGGGGCGGAGCTCTTCCGCTCCGACACCAAGTTCGACGCGCACTGCGGCTGGCCCTCCTTCTACGCGCCGCTGGCCGAGGACCGGGTCCGCTACATCAAGGACACCGCCCTGGGCATGGAGCGGGTGGAGGTACGGTGCGCCGCCTGCGACTCGCACATGGGCCACGTCTTCGGCGGCGAGGGCTTCCCGACCCCCACGGACCTCCGGTACTGCATCAACTCCGTCTCCGTCCGCCTCGTGCCCGCCGGCTCCTGAGCGGTCCCGCCCGGACGGGACCGGGGTGACCGGGACCACGCCGATCGCGCGCTCGCGGCGTGGCACGACGGGCCGGGACGCCCCGACGGCCTACCCTTCCAGTGTGAGCGCGGTGAACGGCCTGACCGAGGTGTACCAGGACTTCCAGGACGCCCTCGAGCAGCTGCGCCGCACCGGCCACCGGGAGGGCGTCGAGCTCACGGCGATCCCGGCCCCGACGCACCTCGCGCCGTTCGCGGCCGCGGTGCGCGCCGAGGTGCGGCGACCGCCCGCACCGTCCCGCGCCCCGGCCCTCACGGCCGGTCCGGCAGCGGCGCAGGACGCCGGCGCGGCCGCCGTCCCGGACCGGGCGCCCGGCGCCCCGGAGGACGAGCTCGCCACGGGACGCTTCGTGCTCCTGCACGACCCGTCCGAGCCGACGGCGTGGGGCGGACCGTTCCGCATCGTCACCTGGGCCCGCGCGGCCGCGAGCCGCGAGATCGGCTGCGACGACACGGCGGGCGCGAACGCGTGGACCTGGCTCCTCGAGGCCCTGGAACGCCACCGGGCCGGATATTCTCGGGAGGGCGGCACCGCGTCCCGGGTCCTCGCCGAGGGCTTCGGTCTGCTCGGCGACCAGGAGGAGGGGGCCGACGTCGAGCTGCGGGCCTCCTGGACGCCCGACGGTTCCGACGTGGCACCGCACCTGGCGGCCTGGGCCGACACGGTCTGCACCTTCGCGGGCCTGCCGCCGTACCCCCGGGGCGTGACCGTGCTGCACCCGCGCCGCTGACCACCGAACCGACCGCGCCCCGCCGGGGCCGACACAGAATCGAAGACGCTCCTTGACCAGCCCAGCCGACCGCCGATCCGCGCCCGACGAGCCCTCGACCCCCGTGGTCGCCGGCTTCGAGGACTTCGAGATCCCCGACAGCGTCCACCTCGCGGCGCCGTTCGACGGGATCCCTCCCATCATCGACACCGTGGCAGGACTGGAGCGGGCCGCCGCCGCCGTCGCCGCGGGCTCCGGCCCGGCGGCGATCGACACCGAGCGGGCGTCGGGCTTCCGCTACGGGCAGCGCGCCTTCCTCGTGCAGCTGCGGCGCGAGGGCGTGGGCACCGTGCTGATCGACCCGGAGGCCACCGGTTCGCTGGCCGTGCTGGGCGAGGCGCTCTCCGGCGTCGAGTGGGTGCTGCACGCTGCCACCCAGGACCTGCCCTCCCTGCGCGCCCTCGGCATGGAGCCGGACCGGCTCTTCGACACCGAGCTGGGCGGGCGCATCGCCGGGCTCCGGCGCGTGGGCCTGGCCGCGGAGACGGAGGAGCTGCTGGGCTACACGCTGGCCAAGGAGCACTCCGCCGTGGACTGGTCGAAGCGGCCCCTGCCGAGGGACTGGCTGAACTACGCCGCGCTCGACGTGGAGATGCTCATCCAGCTGCGCTGGGCCATGGAGGAGCTGCTGCGGGAGAAGGGCAAGCTGGACTGGGCGCTCCAGGAGTTCGAGGCCGTGCGCACCGCCGAGCCCGCTCCCCCGCGCCAGGACCCGTGGCGCCGGACGTCGGGGATCAACAAGGTGAAGGGCCGGCGCCAGCTCACCGCGCTGCGCGGGCTGTGGGAGGAGCGGGAGCGGCTCGCCCAGCACAAGGACGTCGCCCCCGGCCGGCTGCTGCCCGACGCCGCCCTGGTCGCCGCCGCGGCCGCCATGCCGCGCACCGTGCCGCAGCTCCTCGACACCCCCGGCTTCCACGGCCGGCTCGCGGCGCGGGAGGCGCCCCGGTGGCTGCGGGCGATCGCCGAGGCCCGCACGGCCACGGAGCTCGTCCCCTTCACCGTGAAGTCCGACGCCCTGCCGCCCGTGAAGGCGTGGGAGGTCAAGCGCCCCGAGGCCGCAGCACGGCTGCGGGTCCTGAAGCCGCTCGTGGCCGAGCTCGCCGAGGCGCACGAGCTGCCGACCGAGAACCTGCTCACCCCCGAGCACCTGCGGCGCTTCTGCTGGCAGCCGCCGAAGAGCACCACCGACCAGGCGGTGGCGGACCGCCTGCGGGACCTCGGGGCGCGCCGGTGGCAGGTCGAGCTGACGGCCCCGGTCCTCGGCCCGGCCTGGCGGGAGCTGCGGGCCCGCAAGCGCGCGGCGCGCCAGGTGGAGCGCGACCAGCCGCCGGCCGGGGACGAGGACGAGCCCGCAGCGTGAGCCGCTCCCTCCGGGGACGGAGGAAGGGCCCCGGCCGACGGCCGGGGCCCTTCCTCCTGTGCGGGCCGGGCTCCGCTCGCCCCGCGGCCCGCGCCCTGCGGCAGCGGTGCTGCGGGCGGGCGCCGGCGGGTCAGTGCTGCGTGTCGCCGGGGGCCGGGTGCGGCTCGGCCGGGTCCAGGGGGCTCTCCGGGGTCACCGGCTTCGCGTCCTGCAGGTCGGCGTAACCGGTGGTCGAGGTCCCGGCGGTCGAAGCCCCCGTGGCGGCGGCACCGCTGGAGGATCCCGTGCCGGCCGAGGACCCGGAGACCTTCTCCTTGACGGACGAGGAGGCGTCGGCGGCCTTGGTGCCCACGGTGTCCGCCGCCTTCTTGGCGCTGTCGGCCAGCTTCCCGCCGACCACGGGCACCTCGGACTTCACCCAGTCGGTGCCCTCGGAGACCTTCTCCTGGACCTTGGGGTCGTGCCACGTCTTCACGGCGTTCTGCTTGAGGGCCTCGTAGCTCTTGCGGCCCGAGGCCGAGCCGACCACGAAGCCGACCCCGAATCCGGTGACGAAGATGAGTCGCTTGATCATGGTGCTGTCCTTCCGTCCGTCCCGGCGCGGCGGCCGGGCCCGAGGACGAGCCGGTCGTGCACGGACCGTCCCGCTGACTGATGTCTTCATCATCCTACTGATGAACCGGCGCGGCGGACACCGGCCCCGTGCGGCTCCGCTCACAGCGATCACCGCACGGGGCGCCCTCGGGCAGGCAGCACCCGGGGGTGGGGCCCGGCGCCTAGACTGACGGCGGACCCGCACCCCGCCGTCGAGAGGACCCCGATGCCCGAGCGCCCGACCACCCCGTCCGCCCCGTCCCGGCGCACGGTCCTCGGCCTGGCCGGGGCCGGCTCGACCGCGGCGCTCACCGCGTGCGCCGCCGACGCCCCGCCGTCGACGGGCGGCGGCCCCGCCCCCGCAGCGTCCGGCCCCGTGGACGCGGGCGCCCTCGAGGACCTGCCGGTGGGCTCAGCGGTGAAGTTCGACCGGGACGACGTACAGGCCGTCGTGAGCCGCCCGGACCCGGACACGGTCGTCGCGTTCTCTCCCGTGTGCCCGCACCAGGGGTGCATGGTGGCCCCGCAGGAGGAGCTCTACGTCTGCCCGTGCCACTCCTCGCAGTTCGACCTCACGACCGGCGAGGTCCTGGCCGGACCCGCCGAGTCCGGGCTGGAGCCGTACCCCGCGAGCGTGGCGGACGGGCGGATCCTGCTCGGCTGAGCGGGGCTCAGCCCCGGTGCGACCGCGGCAGCGACGCCCCGCGGGCGTCCTCGGCCGTGTCGGGCACGGCACCCTGGCCCGCGGCCGCGCCCTGCACCGGGCGCGCGTAGGGCACCCGGGTGCCGAGCACGGAGGCCAGCGTGTCCTGGGCGACGCGCTGGGCGGTCAGGCCGACCCGCGCGAGGACCTGGGAGCGGGAGCCGTGCAGGAGGAACTCCGTGGGCAGCCCCACCTCGTTGAGGGCGGTGTCGACGCCCGCCGCCCGCATCTCCTGGCGGATCCGGGAGCCGATCCCGCCGGCGCGCACGCCGTCCTCGACGACCACCACGATCCGGTGCTGGGCGGCGAGCTCGATGACCGAGGCCGGCACGGGCAGCACCCAGCGGGGGTCGACCACGGTGGAGGTGACGCCGTGGGCCTCGAGCCGGTCGGCCACGTCCAGCGCCAGAGCGCTCATGGCGCCGACGGACACGAGCAGGACGTCCCGGCGGGCGCCCTCGGTCCCGCTCTCGCCGCCGCGGCGCGCGAGCACGTCCACCCCGTCCGCCAGCCGCTCGACGGCCGGGACGGGGGCGCCCACGGCGCCCTTGGGGTACCGGATGACGGTGGGGGCGTCGTCGACGGCCACCGCCTCGCGCAGCTCCTCGGTCAGGGTGGGCTCGTCGCGCGGTGCGGCCAGGTGCAGCCCGGGCACGATCTGGAGCAGCGCGAGGTCCCACATGCCGTGGTGGCTGGGGCCGTCCGGGCCGGTGACCCCGGCCCGGTCGAGGACGACCGTGACGCCGGCCCGGTGCAGCGCCACGTCCATGAGGAGCTGGTCGAAGCCGCGGTTGAGGAACGTCGCGTAGAGGGCCACCACGGGGTGGAGGCCGCCGTAGGCCATGCCGGCGGCCATGGCGATGGCGTGCTGCTCGGCGATGCCCACGTCCACGACCCGGTCGGGGTGGGCGGCCTGCATCTTCTGCAGCCCCACGGGGATGAGCATGGCGCCGGTGATGCCGACGACGTCCTCGCGCTCGTCGGCGATCCGGGCGATCTCGTCGCGGAACACGGCCGTCCAGCTGCGCTCGGAGCTCGTGGCCGTGGAGCGGCCGGTGACGGGGTCGATGACGCCCACGGCGTGGAACTGGTCGTCCACGTTCGCGGTGGCGGGCCCGTAGCCGTGGCCCTTCTCGGTGATCGCGTGCACGATGACCGGTCCGCCGTAGTTCTTGGCGTTGCCCAGGGCCTGCTCGACGGCCTCGAGGTCGTGCCCGTCGACGGGGCCGACGTACTTCATGCCGAGGTCCTCGAAGATGCCCTGGGGCACCACGACGTCCTTGATGCCCTGCTTCATCCCGTGCAGACCGCGGTAGAACATCTCCCCGACGGGGCCGGAGTGCTTCAGCAGGTCCTTCACGGTCTCGAGGGTCTGCTCGTAGCGGCGGTCGGTGCGCACGGCGTCCACGCCCTGCTGCACGCTGGCCTGGAGCTCCGCGAGGTGGTTGGCGAAGCCGCCGACGGTCGGGGCGTAGGAGCGGCCGTTGTCGTTGACCACGATGACGACCTTGCGGTCGCGGTCGGAGGCGATGTTGTTGACGGCCTCCCAGGCCATCCCGCCGGTGAGCGCCCCGTCCCCCACCAGCACCACCGTGTGCCGGTCGTGCTGACCGGTCATCGCGTAGCCGCGCGAGATGCCGTCGGCCCAGGACAGGGAGGAGGACGCGTGGGAGGACTCGACGATGTCGTGCTCCGACTCGCGCCGGTCCGGGTAGCCGGCGAGACCGCCCTCCTGGCGCAGGGTCTCGAAGTTCTTGCGGCCGGTGAGCAGCTTGTGCACGTAGGACTGGTGCCCGGTGTCGAAGACGACGGAGTCCTTGGGCGAGTCGAAGACCCGGTGCACCGCGAGGGTCAGCTCGACGACGCCCAGGTTGGGTCCCAGGTGGCCGCCCGTCGCGGAGACGTGGGTGACGAGGAACTCGCGGATCTCCTCGGCCAGCCGGCCCAGCTCCGCGCGGCTCAGTCCCGCGAGGTCCTCGGGCCCGGACACCCGCTCCAGCACGCTCATGGTTTCTCCCGCAGTCCTCGGCGTCGTGGTCGCTCGCGCCGTCGGTCCCGGGGGGCCGGGGCGGCGCGCTCCCCCGATCCTACTCGTTCGCCCCGACAGGGCCGACGACGCGCAGGGGCCCGGTCCGTTCCCGGACCGGGCCCCTGCGTGCTGCGAACGCCCTGGGATCAGGACTTCGCGATGTTCCTGAGCACGTACTGCAGGATGCCGCCGTTGCGGTAGTAGTCCGCCTCGCCCGGCGTGTCGATGCGCAGGACCGCGTCGAACTCGACGGTGGAGCCGTCCTCCTTCGTGGCGGTGACCTTGAGCGTCTTCGGGGTGGTGCCCTCGTTGAGCCCGGTCACGCCCTGGATGTCGAAGGTCTCCGTGCCCTCCAGGCCGAGGGAGTCCGCGGACTCCCCGGCCGGGTACTGCAGCGGGAGCACGCCCATGCCGATGAGGTTCGAGCGGTGGATGCGCTCGTAGCTCTCGGCGATGACGGCCTTGACGCCCAGCAGGGAGGTGCCCTTCGCGGCCCAGTCGCGGGAGGACCCGGAGCCGTACTCCTTGCCGCCCAGCACGACCAGCGGGACGCCGGCCTCCTGGTAGTTGATCGAGGCGTCGTAGACGGCGGCCTGCGGGCCGCCCTCCTGCGTGAAGTCGCGGGTGTAGCCGCCCTCCACGCCGTCCAGGAGCTGGTTCTTGATCCGGATGTTGGCGAAGGTGCCGCGGATCATGACCTCGTGGTTGCCGCGGCGGGAGCCGTACGAGTTGAAGTCCTTGCGCTGGACCCCGTTCTCGATGAGGTACTTGCCGGCCGGGGTGTCGGACTTGAACGAGCCCGCCGGGGAGATGTGGTCGGTCGTGACCGAGTCGCCCAGCTTCAGCAGCACGCGGGCGCCCGTGATGTCCTCGACCGGGGTCGTCTCCATCGTCATGCCCTCGAAGTACGGGGGCTTGCGGACGTAGGTGGACTCGGGGTTCCACTCGAACGTCTTTCCGGTGGGGGTGTCCAGGTTCTGCCAGCGCTCGTCGCCGTCGAAGATGGTGCCGTACTCGCGGGTGAACATCTCCGTGTCGATGGACGCGTCGATGATCTTCTGCACCTCGGCCGGGTCCGGCCAGATGTCCTTGAGGTACACCTCGTTGCCGTCGGCGTCCTGGCCCAGGGACTCGCTCTCGAAGTCGAAGTCCATGTTGCCGGCCAGGGCGTAGGCGATGACCAGCGGCGGGGACGCCAGGTAGTTCATCTTCACGTCCGGGTTGATGCGGCCCTCGAAGTTGCGGTTGCCGGAGAGCACCGAGGTCACGGCCAGGTCGTTGTCCTGAATGGCCTGGGAGATCTCGTCCTCGAGGGGACCGGAGTTGCCGATGCAGGTGGTGCAGCCGTAGCCCACGATGAAGAAGCCGAGCTCCTCGAGCGCCGGCACCAGACCGGACTTCTCGTAGTAGTCGGTGACGACCTTCGAGCCCGGGGCGATCGAGGTCTTGACCCAGGGCTTGGCCTTGAGCCCCTTCTCGACGGCGTTGCGCGCCAGCACCGCGGCGGCCATCATGACCGACGGGTTCGAGGTGTTGGTGCACGAGGTGATCGACGCGATCGAGACCGCGCCGTGGTCGAGCTCGAACTCGCGGCCGTCGGGCATGGTCACGGGGACCTGCTTGCTCGGGCGGCCGTCCTCGGCGAAGGCGTGGTGCTCGCGCGGGCGGTCCGCCTCCGACTGGTGGTCGTCCGCAGTGTAGCCGGGGGCGTCCGAGGCCGGGAAGGACTGCGCCGCGACGTCGTCCACGGTGTCGCCGGAGGCGTTGTCGTCGACGTGCGTGGCGTAGTTCTTGATGTCCTCGTGGAACTGCGCCTTCGCGTCGGTGAGCGAGATGCGGTCCTGCGGCCGCTTCGGCCCGGAGATCGAGGGGACCACGGTGGAGAGGTCCAGCTCGAGGTACTCCGAGAAGGTGATCTCCTCGGACGGGTCGTGCCACATGCCCTGTTCCTTGACGTACGCCTCGACGAGGTCGATCTGCTCGTCGGAGCGGCCGGTCAGGCGCAGGTACTCGAGGGTGACGTCGTCGATCGGGAAGATCGCGGCGGTGGAGCCGAACTCGGGGCTCATGTTGCCGATGGTGGCGCGGTTGGCCAGGGGCACGGCGCCGACGCCCTCGCCGTAGAACTCGACGAACTTGCCGACCACGCCGTGCTCGCGGAGCATCTCCGTGATGGTCAGCACCACGTCGGTGGCGGTGGCCCCGGACGGGATCTGGCCGGTCAGCTTGAAGCCGACCACGCGCGGGATGAGCATGGAGATGGGCTGGCCGAGCATCGCGGCCTCGGCCTCGATGCCGCCCACGCCCCAGCCGAGCACGCCCAGGCCGTTCTCCATGGTGGTGTGCGAGTCGGTGCCCACGCAGGTGTCCGGGTAGGCGCGCAGCACGCCGTCGACCTCGCGGGTCATCACGACGCGCGCCAGGTTCTCGATGTTGACCTGGTGGACGATGCCCATGCCCGGGGGGACGACCTTGAAGTCGTCGAACGCCGTCTGGCCCCAGCGCAGGAACTGGTAGCGCTCCCCGTTGCGCTGGTACTCGATGTCCATGTTGATCCCGATCGAGTCCGAGGTCCCGAAGGAGTCGATCTGCACGGAGTGGTCGATCACGAGCTCGGCCGGGGCGAGCGGGTTCACGCGGGCGGGGTCGCCGCCGAGGTCCGCGATGGCCTCGCGCATCGTCGCGAGGTCCACGATGCAGGGCACGCCCGTGAAGTCCTGCATGATCACGCGACCCGGGGTGAACTGGATCTCGATGCTGGGCTCGGCCGTGGGGTCCCAGTTGGCCAGGGCCTCGATGTGCTCGGAGGTGATGTTGGCGCCGTCCTCGGTGCGCAACAGGTTCTCGAGCAGAACCTTCAGGCTGTACGGGAGCTTCTGCGCACCCTCCAGCGTGTTCAGTCGGAAAATCTCGTATTCGGTGCCTTTGACGTCGAGTACGCCCTTGGCCCCGAAGCTGTCCACTGTGCTCATATGCGTGGAACTCCTCTCGCCACCGTCTTGGAAACGCCCGCGGGAGGACACCGGCGAAGGGCCGGAGGTTCTCCCGTGAACAGTCATCCGCCAGTGTAGCCCGTGTGAGCCCGATGACTCCGAACGACTCCCGGCGGTCGCCGTCACGCAGCGGGCGGCGGCGTCCGTCAGGGCTCCAGGACCGCCAGCGTCTCGACGTGATGGGTGTTCGGGTACATGTCGAAGGCGCGCACCGACCGCACGTGCCACCCGGCGCGGCGGAACCGGCCCAGGTCCCGCGCCAGCGTGGCCGGGTCGCACGCGAGGTAGACGATCCGGCGCGGGGCCAGCGCCACGAGCTGGTCCACGACGGTCCGCCCGGCGCCCGCCCGGGGCGGGTCCAGGACCACGACGTCGGGGCGGGCCGCGCCGCTCCGGGCCGGGCGGCCGCCCCGCGCCGGCCGGCGGCCACGGGCCGGCGCCGCCTGCGGCCAGGTCCGGGCGAGCACCTTGTCGACGCTCCCGCGCTCGACACGGACCCCCGGCCGGCCGGCGAAGGCGCGGCGGGCGTCGGCGCTGGTGACCGGCGAGCCCTCGACGGCCAGGACCGTGCCCGTCTCCCCCACGGCGTCCGCGAGCGCGGCCGTGAACAGTCCGGCGCCGGCGTAGAGGTCGAGGGCGTGCTCCCCGGGGCGCGCCGCGGCGGCCGCGGGCACCTCCCGGTGCAGCAGGGCGGGGGCCGCGCGGTGGATCTGCCAGAACCCCTCGGCGGAGACCTCCCACCGGTGCGGGCCCACGTGCTCGGCGACCGACGGCCGGCCCGCCCACGTCTCGGGCTCGCGCTGCCCCTCGGCGCGGGCGGTGACGGAGACGTCCTGGTCCGCGGTGAGCCGTGCCAGCTCGCGGCGCAGCCGGTGCGGGTCGGCCCCGGCGGCCAGGCTCAGGTGCACCAGCGGCGTCCCGCCGTCGGCGGGGGCCGCGACGTCGACCCGTTCCGCCCCGCGCAGGTCGAGCCGCCCGAGCCGCAGGGCGTCGATGGCGGGGACCACGAGCGGGAAGCCGTCCACCGGGACGACGGCCGCGCTGCGGTGGGGGTGCATCCCGATCCGCCCCGCGGGATCGACCGCGAAGTGCGCCCGGGTCCGCCAGCCGCGGCCCTGCGGGTCCTCCCCCGGCACGGCCTCGACGACGAGCTCGGTCTCGAGCCCGGCCAGTCGGGTGAGCTGCTCGGTCACCACCGCGGCCTTGAGGGCGCGCTGGGCCTCCAGCTCGGCGTGGCCGAACTCCGCGCCGCCGACGGGCGGCTCGCCGCGCCGCCAGGTCAGCAGGGGGTCGGCCGGGGCCCACACGTGCTCGGTCCGCCGGTGGGGGTCCGCCTCGAGGACGGCCACGACGTCGCCGCGCCAGAACCGGGCCTCGGGGCCGCTGTCGGTGAGGCGGACGCGGACGAGCTCGCCGGGCAGGCCGTGGCGGACGAACACCACGCGGCCCTCGCCGGTGCGGGCCACGGTGTGGCCGCCGTGGGCGACGAGGCCCAGGCGCAGCTCGAGCTCGACGGGGGCGGCGGGCTCGGCGGGGGCCGGGGGGTGGGACGGGGTCACGGGCGGGACGCTCTCTGCTCGGGGGCGGACTCGGGGCCCGTGTCCTGGCCGGAGGCGGAGGACAGGTGCCAGGGCACGGAGGCCGTCATGACCCCGCGCTCCTGGTGCAGGCGGGCCCGCAGCGGCCGGATGGCCTGGTTGTGCAGCAGCCGCTCCCACCGGTGCCGCACGACGTACTCGGGCAGGTACACCACGACCAGGTCCCGGGGCGACTTGCGGCGCACCCCGCGCACGTGGTCGAGGACCGGGCCGATGGTGTCCCGGTAGGGCGCGTGGAGCACGGTGACGGGCACCGGGATCTCGAGGCGGCGCCACTCGTCGAGGATCCGGCGGGTGGCGGCGGCGTTCGTGTCCACGACGACGGCCTCGAGGGTCGAGGGCCGGGACGCCCGGGCGTAGGCCAGGGCGCGCATGAGGGGCTTGCGGACGGAGGAGACGTAGATGATGGCGTGCACCCGCGAGGGCAGGGCCCGGACCGGGGAGTCGGGCTGCAGCGCGAGCTCGGCGTCCACGGCGTCGTAGTGCCGCCGGACCCCCGCCATGACCGCGCTGAGGACCACGATGGCCACGATGGTGATCCACGCGCCCTGGGTGAGCTTGGTGACGAGGACGACGACGAGCACCGCCGCGCACAGCACGAAGGCGACCAGGGCCACGGCCCGGCGCACGAACAGCTCGCGGCGGACCCCGGGGTGCGGGCGCATCCGCCGGACGCGCGCCCAGTGCCGGACCATGCCGGCCTGCGTGAGCGTGAAGGAGACGAACACGCCCACGATGTAGAGCTGGATGAGGCTGTTGACGTTGGCCCCGAACGCCACGGTGAGCACCACGGCGACGAGCAGCAGCAGCAGGATGCCGTTGGTGAACGCGAAGCGGTCCCCGCGCGCCTGCAGCTGCCGGGGCAGGAAGGCGTCCCGCGCCAGCCGGGACGCCAGCGTGGGGAAGCCGGAGAAGGCGGTGTTCGCGGCGAGGATCAGCACGCCCACCGTCGCGGCCACGAGCACGAAGAACCACAGGGAGTCGGTGCCGAAGACGGTCTTCGCGAGCTGGCCCAGCACGGGGTCCTGGAAGAAGTCGGGGCCGGGGAGCCGGCCGTCGACGAGCAGCTGCTCCTCCGGGTCGCCGACGACCACGACGTCCGTGCGGTCCGCGAGGTACAGTACCCCGGCCAGCAGGGCCGCCGAGATCGCCCCGAGCACGCCCAGGGTGGCCGCGGCGTTGGCGGCGCGGGGCTTGCGGAAGTAGGGCACCGAGTTGGTGATGGTCTCCACGCCGGTCAGCGCCACGGCCCCGGAGGAGAAGGCCCGCAGCACCAGCAGGGCCCCCGCGAGACCGGCCAGCCCCGCGTCGAAGCCGGCGGCCGGCAGGACCTCCCGGCCGGCGCTGGGGGCGTCCCCCAGGGAGCCGGTGAGGTCCTGGCCCAGGCCCACGAGCAGCAGCGCGGTCAGGACCGCGAGGAAGAAGTAGGTGGGCACGGCCGCGGCCCGGCCCATGAACTTCAGCCCGCGCAGGTTGAGCAGCCCCACGAAGAGGATCCCGGCCACGGCCAGCTCCACCCGCCGCCCGGCGAGCGCGGGCAGCGCCGCGGTGACGTACTGGGCGGCGGTGGCCATGGACACCGCCACGACGAGGGCGTAGTCGGCCATCAGGGCCGCGCCCACGCCCACCCCCGCGGTGCGGCCGAGGTTCTTGGAGACGATCTCGTAGTCGCCGCCGCCGGAGGGGTAGGCGCGCACGTTCTGCCGGTAGGCGGTGATCACCACGGTGAGCACCACGAGCACGGCCAGGCCCACCCACGGGGAGACCGCCACGGCGGTGGTCCCCGCGAGCGCGAGGGTGAGGATGATCTCGTCGGGGGCGTAGGCCACCGAGGAGAGGGCGTCCGCCGAGAACACCGGCAGCGCCGTGCGCTTGGGCAGCACGGCGTCGCTGAACCGCTCGTTGTGGATGGGCTTGCCGACGAGGGCTCGCCTCAGCGCCCGGGGAATGCTCTGCACGGCTCCCCACGGTAGTCCGTCCCGCACCGATTGTCCGCCGCGCCCCGTGCGGGCCGCGCCCCCCGGGGTGACCTAGGCTGAGAGGCATGGCGCATTTCGTGATCATGGGAGTGGGGCGCGTCGGCGTGATGGTCGCCCACACCCTCGAGGACTCCGGGCACACCGTGGCGGTGATCGACCAGGACGACCGCGCCTTCCGGCGGCTGCGCAAGTCCTTCGAGGGCAAGAAGGTCACCGGCCTCGGCTTCGACCAGGAGGTGCTGCGCCGGGCCGGGATCGAGGAGGCCTACGCCTTCGCGGCCGTCTCGAGCGGGGACAACTCCAACATCATCGCGGCGCGCGTGGCGCGCGAGACGTTCAAGGTCCGCCACGTGGTGGCCCGCATCTACGACCCCTCCCGGGCCGAGTTCTACCAGCGGCTGGGGATCCCCACCGTCGCCGCCGTGCGCTGGAGCGCCGACCAGGCGCTGCGCCGGATCCTGCCCGAGCAGACGATCACGGCCGACTTCCGCGAGGCCTCGGGACGTCTGCAGCTGGGCGAGCTGTCCCTGGACGACTCGTGGTCCGGGCTGCACCTGGACGCGATCCAGGAGGCCACGGGGGTGCGGATCGCGTTCGTGACGCGCTTCGGGGAGGGCGTGCTGCCGGGTCCCGACATGAGCTACCAGCAGGGGGACGTGGTGCACGCCATGATGCGCACCGACGACGTCGAGGCCGTGTCCCGCGTCCTGTCCCGCCCGCCCGGCCCGGACGTGCTCGACTTCGCCAACTCCCTGCGCCGGGAGTCCGACGACGCGCCCGGCTCCGACGACACCTCCCGGGGAGGATCCTGATGCGCGTGGTCATCGTGGGCGCGGGCGCCGTGGGCGCCTCGATCGCCCGGGAGCTGCTGTCCCACCAGCACGAGGTGGTGATCTTCGACGAGAAGCCCGAGGTCATCGGCCGCTCGGACCTGCGCGGGGCCCAGTGGATCATCGGTGACGCCTGCGAGCTCTCCACGCTGCGGGAGGGCGGGCTGGAGGAGACCGACGTCGTCGTCGCCGCCACGGGCGACGACAAGGCGAACCTGGTGGTCTCCCTCCTGGCGCGCAGCGAGTTCGGCGTGCCCCGCACGGTGGGCCGGGTCAACAACCCGAAGAACGAGTGGCTCTTCGACGACGCGTGGGGGGTGGACGTGGCCGTGTCCACGCCGCGGCTGATGACCGCGCTCGTGGAGGAGGCGGTCGAGGTGGGCGACGTGGTGCGCCTGCTGACCCTGCAGACGGGCGGGGCGACCCTCTCCGCCTACACGGTGCCGCACGAGCACCCCATCATCGCCACGATGGTCTCCCAGGTGCCGTGGCCGCCGGACGTGACCCTCGTGGCCATCCTGCGCGACGGGGTGCCCATCACCCCCTCGGGGGACGACGTGGTGGAGGGCGCCGACCAGCTGTTCTTCGTCTCCACCACGGAGGGCGAGGCGCAGCTGCGCGCGATGTTCACGACGGCCGGCCGGCACGAGCCGCACCGGAGCTGAGCGCGGGCCGGGGCCTCAGGGGGTGTCCTGCTCCTGGGCGGCGATCTGCTCCGGGGGCCGGGAGACGAGCCAGGCGAGCCACAGGGTCAGCGCGTACAGCGGCACGCCCATGACCAGCCGCGCCACGCCCAGGCCGGTGAGGTTCTCCGCGAAGTACAGGGGCACCTGCACGAGCAGGCGGGCCGCGAACATCGCCATCAGCATGACCGTGGCCACCTGGTAGGCGCGACGGCGCACCGGGACGTCGCGCCACTGCGCGCCCTCCCCGCGGATGTAGCCGTAGAAGACGCCGAGCAGCGGCCAGCGCAGGAGCAGGGACGCGCCCAGGCCCGCGAACCAGGCCGCGTTGATCCAGAAGCCGGGGACGTAGTAGTCCAGCGCCTCGCCGGTGGCCCGCGCGAACAGCGCGCAGACGCCCACGCCCACGAACCCGGACACGGCCTGGACCAGGCTCTGGCGCTGGACCAGGCGCAGCACGGTGAACAGGGCGGCCGTGCCCAGGGACGCGGCGAGCGCGACCCCGAGGGTGTTGCCGACGAGCAGCACGGCGAGGAACACGAAGCCCGGCAGGATCGTCTCGGCCAGACCGCGCCAGCCGCCGACGGCGTGCAGCACGTCGAGCTGCCCGTTGTCCTTGCGGCGCATGCCCGAGCGCGCGGCGTAGGCGGCCATCGAGCGCTCCACGTCGTGGCCGCGCCCCGGCCCGTCCGCGGCGCTCCCGGGCTCCTGGGGATCCGTCATCTGCTGACCTGCTTCGCGATGATCTCGTAGCGCGGGTTGAACATCGAGGGGCGCCCGTCCCGGAAGCTCACCACGCCCACGCAGCGCAGCCGCGTCCCCGCGGTGACGCCCGGCACGGTGCGCTGGCCGTGCCACACGAGGCGCAGCGGCCGGGGGGCGGCCACGCTCTCGTCCCCCGGCGCCTGCGGGCAGTCCGGGGCGAGCAGGGCGGTGTAGTTCTGCGCGCCGGTCACCGGGGGCACGGTCACCTCCACCACGAGACCGGTCGCCATCACCCGGCGCCGGCTCCCGGCGGCGGTCGAGGGGTCGAGGTCGCCCGCGCACACGGGCGCCTCGGCGACCACGTCGATGGACCCGGTTCCCGGTGTCGGCCGGAACTCGCCGGTGCCTGTTCTCGTCATGGCTCAGCCGATCTCGGTGATCTCGGGTCCGCGCCGCGGCGGCCGCACGGGCTCCGGCGCCGGCTCCGGCTCCGGCTCCGTGTCCGGGGCGGGGGAACGGACCGCGTCCTCGGGCACGACCAGCGTCAGCAGCTCCCGGGGGGGCATGGGCCGGTCGCCGCGCACCACCACGAGCTCGCGCACGACCTCGTCGAGGGCCGCGGCCGACTCCGCGGTCACCGCGGCGGTGCCCGTGAACACGGCCCGCACGAACCAGCGCGGCCCGTCGACGCCCACGAAGCGGGCGAGGCGGAAGCCGCGGGTCCCGTCGGAGGCGGTGGCGGGGAACCGGGTGACGACCTGTAGCCCGAACGGGCCCTCCTCGACCGTCGGCTCGCCGTTGCTCGAGCGCAGCGACTGCACCAGCTCGCGGCGGACCTCGTCCCACAGCCCCTCGGAGCGGGGCGCGGCGAACGCCTGGACCTGGACCGAGCCGCCGTCGAGGTCGAGGGCGACGGCACGGGGGCGCTGCGTGCGCTCGTCCACCTCGAGCCGCACCCCCAGCCCCGGGCGGGGACGCACGAGCACGGCGCCGAGATCGAGGTAGCCGTCCCGGTCCTCCACCTGGGAGACGTCGAGCGGGCCCTGCGGCTCGCGCCGCCGCGCCGCCGCGGCGTCCTCCGCGCTCGGCGCGGCCTCCGGCTGCTGCGGGGCGGCGTCCTGCGCCGCGGCCTTCTTCTTCTTGCGACCGAACATGGTGTCGTTCTCCTCCGCCGGCACGCGGTGCCGGCTCGTGGCGTGAGCTCGTGGGGGGTCTGCTCGTGGATTCAGGCGGTGCCGCTGGAGCCGAACCCCGTCCCGCCGCGCGCCGAGCCGGGCAGCACGTCGACGAGCTCGAAGACGGCCTGCTCGACGCGCTGGACGACGAGCTGGGCGATGCGGTCGCCGCGGCGGACGGTGAAGGGCTCGGCGCCGTCCGTGTTGAGCAGGGTGACCATGATCTCGCCCCGGTAGCCGGAGTCCACCGTGCCCGGGGCGTTGACCACCGTGATCCCGTGCCGGGCCGCCAGCCCCGAGCGGGGGTGCACGAACCCGGCGTACCCCTCGGGCAGCGCGATCGCCACCCCCGTGGGCACCAGGGCCCGCTGACCGGGGCCGAGGACCACGTCCTCGCGCGAGCGCAGGTCGGCGCCCGCGTCTCCGGGCTTCGCGTACACGGGCAGGGGAAGGTCCGGGTCGAGGGCCTGCAGCGCGATGCTGAGCGGGCGCCCGTTGCCCGACGGCGGCCGGTGGCCTGTCGACTGGTCGTTCACAGTGCCCCACTCTAACGCGCCGGACCCCGGGCGCAGTCGTGAGACGCTAGAGGCATGTCCCGTCCTGCGTCCTCCAGTGCGTCCCCGGCCGACGGCCCCCGCGAACCCCGCCGGTCCTCCTCCGAGCGGCCCGGCGCCGAGATCCTCTACCAGGAGAAGCTCACCCCCGCGTGGTGGATGTGGCTGCTCGTGCTCTTCGCCGGCGTCGTCGCCCTCGTCGCGCTCGCCCCCATCGACCCGTGGGTGGCCGGAGCGGCGGCCGTCGTGGTCGGCGGCGGCACGGCCGTGGCCCTCGTCGCCTCCAGCACCACCATCGTCGTCACCGACGAGTCCCTGCAGGTCGGCCGGGCCCGCATCGAGCGACGGTTCGTGGGCGAGGCCGAGGCCTTCCGCGGCGACGACGTCCGCCGGGTCCGCGGCCCCGAGCTGGACGGGCGGGCCTTCATGAACTTCCGGGCGTCCGTGGGCCCGGTGGTGCGGATCCGGATCACCGACCCCGTGGACCCCACGCCGTACTGGCTCACCTCCACCCGGCACCCGGAGCGGATCGTCGAGGTGCTGTCCGCGCGTCCGTGAGCGCGCCCGCCGCCACCGCACGGAAGAACCCCGCCGCGACGACCGTCGCGACGGGGTTCTTCCGGTCCTCCGGACGAGCTCGGCCCTGCGGGGCTCAGCCCACGCACTCGACGCAGTACTTGACCCCGCCCCGCTCCTCGGCGATCTGGGAGCGGTGGCGCACCAGGAAGCACGAGCCGCAGGTGAACTCGTCCTCCTGGGCCGGCAGCACGACGACGGACAGCTCCTCGTTGGAGAGGTCCGCGCCCGGCAGCTCGAAGCTCTCGGCCGCGGCCGCCTCGTCCTCGTCGACGGTGCCGGACTGCGCATCGGTGCGGCGCGTCTGCAGCTCCTCGATCGAGTCCTCCTTGAGCTCGTCCTCCTGCTTGCGCGGCGCGTCGTAATCAGTGGCCATGTCCGGTCTTCGCTCCAATGCGGGGTCCGAGGGCGGGCTCCGGCGCGGCCGTGCGCCGCCCTCCGGGCTCTGTGTCGCGTAGATTGTTCACCATCCGTGGGCAAAAATCCAACCCCGTCCCGGGCCCGCGAACACGCGGCCGGGCCCGTCCGCGGGCGGCCTCCGGCCGGGGCGCGCGACGGCCAGTAGGATTGGGGGCGGGTCCGGGCCGGCACGTCGGCCGCGACCGACGGACCCGCCCCGCAGCGCCCGCTCGACGACCCCGAGCGCACCCGAGAACCACCCGGAGGAATGACAGCATGGAGCAGTTGCGCCTGGCAGGTGTGCACGACGACGGTGAGCACCTGGTCGTCGAGGACGAGGCAGGCACCCGCCACCTGTTGCGGATCGACCAGGAGCTGCGCCTGGCCGTCCAGCGCGCCCGGCGGCTGCCGGGCGCCCGCCAGCGGGGAACGGGCCAGTTCGGGCCGCGTGAGATCCAGGCCCGGTTCCGCTCCGGGGCCACGGTCGAGGAGATCGTGGCCGAGAGCGGGTGGGAGGCCTCCCGGGTCCGCCGCTACGAGTGGCCGATCCTCGCCGAGCGGGCCCACATCGCCACCGAGGCCCAGAAGGTCGAGATCGAGGACCGCTCCGCGCACCGCGGCTACCACTCCGTCTTCGAGGGCGAACCCCTCACCCTGGGCCGCGCCGTCGCCCACCGGGCCGCCGACCTCGGGGTGGACCCCTCCTCCCTGGAGTGGGACTCCTGGCAGCGGGAGGACCACCTGTGGGCGGTGGTCGCCCGGTTCTCCGTGGTCGACCGCGCCGCCGCGCCCGCCCACGACGAGCCGCTGGCCGAGTGGTTCTACAACCCGGCGAACCAGAGCGTCCGTCCCACGAACGCGTGGGCGGAGGCCCTCACGGAGGCCGGCACCCCGGACACGCCGCTCGGCACGGGCCTCGGCGTCCTGGACGGTGGCCTCGACCCCGAGCTCACGCAGCTGCGCCGGTCCGCCGTGGAGGCCGACGACCTGCTCGACGTCCTGCAGGCCCGCCGCGGGCAGCGCATCGGGGAGGACGCCGAGGGGGACGACGCCCTCGCCGAGATCCTGGGCCGCGGCATGGGGCACGTCGAGCGGCGGCCCCGCCCCCTGGCCGCACCCGAGGACAGCTCCGTCTTCGACCGCCCCTTCCAGCCGGCCACCCGGTTCCCCGAGCCAGGTCCCGCACCGGAGCCGGCACCGGCCGGTGAGCCCGCGCCCCGGACGGACGGGCCCGCCACCGTGCAGCCCGCCGACGATCCCGTCGTCGAGCCCACCGCGCCCGGTGCGCCCGCCGCTCGCGCCGGCGCCCGGGACACCGTTCAGGAGAGGGCTTCGGAGACCTTCCGGGAGGCCGGACGGGAGCGGGGCGTCGACGACGGCACCGAGCGGTCCGCGGCGCGACCGGACACCGCCGCCTCCCGGGACGAGGCGCCCGCGGCCGGGGACTCCGCCGCCCAGGACTCCGCGCCCCAGGGCTCCGCGACCCAGGACTCCGCGACCGGGAGCTCCCGGGACGACGACGTCCGGGGCGACCGCTCCGCCGGCCCGGCCCCCGCGGTCCCCGGCGAGGAGCCCGAGGACTCCGGCCCCGCCGAGGAGACCGCGCCCGAACGGCCCCGCCCGCGCAACAAGACCGCCAAGGCACGGCGCCCCGCGCGGTCCTCGGTGCCCAGCTGGGACGAGATCGTCTTCGGCAGCTCGTCCGACTGAGCCCCCGGCGCCGGTGCGCGCCGTCCGGCGCCGCCGGCCCGGCACGCGCTAGAGTGCACGCAGCAGGGGACGGCTCCGCGCCGTCCCTCCGGGCTCGTGCGCTCCCCCATCCCGCGCGCGGCCCGGACGGACGACACCACGTCAGGGGCAGCACGACATGGGCAATTCCATCCAGGACGACCTCTTCGGGGACGACGAGCGCGACGCCGCCGCCCCGGACCCCGGCGACCCCGGTGTCCGCGGCGCCTCCGCCGCTCCGGAGGCGCCGGCCGAGCTGGTCCGCGGCTCCGGGCCGGGACGGTTCGTCGCCGGGCTGGTCCTCGGCGCGGTCGTGCTCGTGGTCCTGGTCGGCGCGGGTGCGCTCTACCTGGGCGGCGTGGGCCGCGACCTCTTCGGCGCCGGCCGGGAGGCCGAGTTCACCCCGGCCCCTGCGGTGACCAGCTCGCCGTCCGCCACGCCCACCAGCACGCCCACCGCGTCGCCCACGCCGTCGCGCTCGCGCACGCCCTCCCCCACGCCGAGCCCCTCGGCGGAGGAGCCGGCACCGCCACCCCCGGCCCCGGAGCCCGTGGCGCCCCCGGCGCCGTACGTCCCCCCGGCACCCGTGGTCCCCGAGCCCGTCGTGCCCGAACCCGTGGTGCCCGCCCCGGTCCCGCCGCAGCCCGTGGTCCCCGCGCCCCCGCCGCCGGCGCCGGCCCCGTCCGCACCGGCCCCGGCAGATCCCGGTCCGACCACCCCGGGAGCGCCCGCGGAGGACGACGAGGCCGGCGCGGAGGACGTCGACCCGGACGAGGAGGACGCGGCCGAGGAGGACGCCGGCCCGGCCGCCGCAGAGGCGGGGACCGAGGGGGCCACCACGGAGGACGCGGCCGAGGACGCCTCGCCGGCACCCTGAGCGCAATCCCCCGGCCGCGGTCCACCCGGCGCGGCGGCCGGATCGCCGCGCTGCGCGGCGGCCCCGTGGCGGCTCACCCGGCGTGGCACCCCGGAGGCGGCTCACCCGGCCGCGGCACCCCGGTCGCGGCGTCCCTGCGCCGGCTCGCGGTGGGCGGGCGCTCAGGCCAGGCGCAGCAGCGGGACCTCCCGCTCGGCGCGCGTCAGCGAGCCGTGCTGGCCGACCATGGACAGGACGCTCGGGCGGACCCGGCCCAGGTCGAACAGCGCCAGGGGCTCCCGCCCCAGCACGAGGAGGTCGCCGATGCGCCCGCGCACCGCGTCGCGCACGAGCGCCGGCGGGCCGAAGTAGCCCGCGTCGAGGGCCGCCTCCCGGGAGAGGATCCACACGCGGGACCCGAACTGCTCCCGCCAGGCGGCCACGAGCGCCCGGACGTCCTGCGCCGTCGCGTCCGGCTCCAGGTGCAGCTGCACCGCGCGGGGCTCGCCGGCCGTGTGCCGGACACCGTCCAGCAGCCCCGGGAGCTCGGAGAAGTCGACGCGCGCGTCCCGCGGGACGTCCACCATGCCGTGGTCACCGGTCACCAGCACCGTGGTGCCGGCCGGCACGCGCGCGACCAGACGGCGCAGCGACGCGTCGAGCTCCTCGAGCTGGGCCGTCCACTCCCAGGACTCCCAGCCCCGGGCGTGGCCGGTGCGGTCGAGCTCGTCCCAGTAGAAGTACATGAGGGCGTCGCGTCCCGCCGCGAGCTGGTCGAGCGCGGTGCTGACCCGCGCGGCCGGCCCCTCCGCGGCCACGAACCGGCCCCCGCGCAGGGCCGCGTCGGTGAGCCCGGAGCCGGCGAAGCGCTGCCGGCTGACCGTGACCACGTCCACGTGCTCGGCGGCGCGCTCGAGCACCGTGGGCAGCGGCTGCCACGCCCGGGGGTCCACGGCGGCGTCCCAGCCGCCGAGCAGGTTCACGACCCGGTCCCGGTCGGGGTCCAGCACGTCGTAGCCCACGAGTCCGTGCGCCCCGGGGGCCGCGCCCGTGCCGAGGGACGCCAGCGAGGCCGCCGTGGTCGTGGGGAACGCCGCGTCCAGGGTGGCCAGGCCCTGCGCGCCGGCCAGGCCCGGGGCGTGCCCGGCGCGGGCCCGCAGCTGGGCCCGTCCCAGGCCGTCCACCATGACGACGACGACCCTCCGGGCGGCGGGCAGCCCCAGCGCGTCCCGGAAGCCGGGCACGCCCAGGGACGCCGCGGCCGAGGACATGACCTCCGCGACCGAGCGGCTGCCGTAGCGCGGCGGCCCCGGCAGGTCGGCGGGCAGCGCGGGCAGGACCTCCTGCACCGCCCTCACCGGGCGGCGCCGCTGTCCCGGCCGGTGAACCGGTCTTTTCGGGGGCGTTTTCGACGTCCGTNGGTGGTCGGTTCCCACGCTAGAGAGCCGGTGGCAACAGCCGGGGAACAGAGGCCGCTCGCAGTTCCACAGTTTTTTTTTTCAAGCAGAA
This sequence comes from Kocuria sp. UCD-OTCP, assembly GCF_000349605.1. NCBI lineage: Bacteria > Bacillati > Actinomycetota > Actinomycetes > Micrococcales > Micrococcaceae > Kocuria > Kocuria sp. UCD-OTCP. The sequence continues at coordinate 38,037 of NZ_AOSQ01000037.1, read as the reverse complement.
GACGGCATACGAGATGTGCGGACGTGACTGGAGTTCAGACGTGTGCTCTTCCGATCTGGCTGGGCGATCTGCGCGCCGTCGGTCAGCGGGGAGAGGTTGGCCCGGCGCAGTGTGCGCGCGAACTCCCGCGCGCCCTCCACGGCGGTCGGGCCGTCGGCCTCCGCGCTGATCCGCAGCACGATGTCCTCCCGGGCGGCCGTGCCGGTGTAGCCGTGGTCGGCCTGGCACTGGGGGTCCTCGCACAGTGCGGGCGCCAGGTCCACGTGCAGGGTGCCCGTCCACGCGATGGCGAGCGTCACCTCGGAGATCGGGCTGTCCGGCCGGTAGTTGGCCGGCTGGTAGTACGAGTAGCTCAGCGTGACCGAGCGGATCTGCGAGATGCCGACCGTCTCCGTGGAGACCCGTGCCACCACGTCCCGGCCGCCCTCGTCGAACTCCTCGTCGTCCACGTGCGTCACGTGCAGCACGTCCTCGGCGAGCACCAGCACGGTGGTGTGGCGGTGCACCTCCGTCCGGTCGATGTGGGTCTCCAGCTGCACGAGGTGGGAGACCGGGGACCGGCCGTCCAGGGAGTCCTGGACCACGTCGATCACCAGCTGCGGGTAGAAGCCGGCCTTGTTGATGTCCTCGACCAGCCGCTGGCCGCGCTCACCTGAATACGTCATGGGGGCCATTTTCCCCCACGGCCGCGCCAGTGCCCAACACGGGCCCTCAGGGCACCCGGAAGTAGCACCGCTCCTCCCCGCCGCCCACGTCCTCGCAGACCCGTTCCAGCACCACGGGGCTCTCCTCCGGCGCCGGGCTCGGGGTCGTGTCGGCGCTGCGCGTGACCGTGGGCGAGCTCCCGGGACCGGGCACCCGCTCCGCGGAGCCCAGGGGATCGAGCAGCAGATATCCGCTCAGCAGCGCAGTCATCCCCACGAGGACCACGAACACGCCGGTCACGGCTCGGCCGCCGCGGCGCCGCCCGGTCCGCGCCGGCCGCGGGAGCGCCTCCGTGGCCCTCCCCCCGGCGGGCCGGCGGCCCGCCCGGTCCCGCCCGGGGTCGTTCCCGGTGCCCCCGCCGTCGCCGTCGCCGGACCCGCCGTGCCCGGAGCCGTCGCGCCCGGACCCGGCAGGGTCCGGCACCTCGTCGTCGCCCGACCCGGTGTGGACTCCCCCGGTGTCGACTCCCCCGGCACCGGTTCTCCCGCTGCCGGTCGTCCCGCTGCCGGCGCCGCCGGCGTCGGCCAGCCCGCCGCCGCCCACCGTGGTCCCGGCCGTCCGCTGCCCGGTGCTGCCGGGAGCGGTGCCGGCGGAGTCGGTGCTCCCGGAGCCGGCGTCCAGGGTGTCGGGGCCGTCCGGGAACCGGCCGCCGGCCTCCGCGCCCGCGGCGGCTCCGCCGCCGAGCCCGGCGCCGGTCGTCCCGTCCGTCCCCTCCGTGCCGTCCCACCCGGTCAGCACCCGGCTCGCCCACGGCTCCGGCAGCGGCTCGAGGACGTCGAAGACCTCGAACGGCTCGCCGTCCCGGGTGCGGGCAGGGTCGAAGCGCCGTCTCGCCGCGCCCGCGGTGAGCTCGTGGAGCACGGTGACGGCCGCGTCGCGGCGCTGGGCGGGGTCCGGGGTGAGGAGGGCGGCGAGGTGCTCCGCGAGGTCGCCCTGCTCCCCCACCACGGCGCGCGCATCGTTGGGCCCCAGGCTCTCCTGCGGCTCCAGCGAGGGGTCGAGCATCCGCAGCGCGGTGATGCCCGCCGCGTAGAGGTCCTGCGCGGGGTTCGGGTCGGTGAGCTCGTAGGCCTCCGGGGGCAGGTAGCCGGGCGTGCCCACCACGGTGCCCGTCCGGGTCAGCCGGGCGTCCTGGACGCGCACGGCGATGCCGAAGTCGGAGAGGAGGACGTGGGGGCGGCCCGTCCCGGTGCTGTCCAGCATGAGGTTGCCCGGCTTCACGTCCCGGTGCACCCAGCCCTGGGCGTGCACGAACTGCAGGGCCTGGAGCAGCTGGGCGAGAACCTCCTCGGTCAGCTCCACCGAGGCGGCCCCGTTGTCGAGCAGCGCGGACTCCAGGGTGCCGCCGTGCACGAGGGGCATCGCGATGACCACGTGCGCGTCCTCCGCGGCCCACCCGTAGGGGGCGAGCACGTGCGGGTGGTCCAGCTTCACCGACTGCTCCCGCGCGAAGCGCAGCAGGTCCGCGGAGTCGCGCTGGCGCAGCACCTTGGCCGCGCACAGCTGCTGGAGCCGGCCGTCCCAGGCCCGCCACACGGAGCCGCTGCCGCCGCGCGCGATGGGGTCGATGAGGGTGTACCGACCGGCTATGGTGTCCGCCACGAAGTCCGGGCCCGCCTAGCTGCGCATGGCCCGGCGCGCGCTGTCCGTCCGCTGCCGGGCGTTGCCGATGCCGACCGAGGCCCCCAGCACGGTCACGGAGCCGCTGGAGACGAGCACGGGGTTCAGCTCCACGCGGGCGATCTCGGGGTGCCGGTCCTTGAGCAGCGCCACCCGGGCGACGAGGTCCTCGAGCCGGTCGACGTCCGCGGCCGGGACCCCCTGGTGGCCGAAGAGCTTGCGCGAGGCCTTGGGCTCGCGGACCATCCGCCGCACGTCCTGGTCGGTGAGCGGCGGGACCCGGTGGGCCCAGTCCTCGAGGAGGTTCACCGCGTCCCCCGCCATCCCGAACGAGACCACGGGGCCGATCAGGGGGTCCTCGATGGCCCGGAGCACCACCGACTGGCCGGTGGGGGCCATGGCCTGCACCTCGAGGTCGAAGGTGCCGAAGGGGGCGAGCGCCCGGTGCATGGTCTCGATGGCCGCCCGCAGCTGCGCGTCGTCCTGGATGTTGAGCTGCACGCCGCCCAGGTCCAGGCGGTGCCGGAGGTTGGGGTCGGTGGTCTTGAGGGCCACGGGGTAGCCGAGCCGGTCGGCGGCGGCCAGGGCGTCCTCGGGATCGGTGAACCGCTCGCTGGGCAGCAGGCCCACCCCGTAGGTCTCCAGCAGCTCCCGCGCCTGGTCCCCGTCCAGCTCGAGCAGCTCGTCGCCGGTGACGCTGGGCAGGATCTTCTCCACGAAGGTCTCCGCCGCCTCCGCGTCGATGCCCTTCGGCTCGGCGAGGCTGCCCTGGTCCTGGGCGCGCCACCGGGTGTAGTCCACGACCTTGGCGAGCGCGCGCAGGGCCGCCCCCGGGGAGTCGAAGCAGGGCACGTCCAGTCCGTCCTCGGCGTGGTGCAGGGCGGAGACCGCTCCGGGCTCGGTGCTGCCCGTGAAGACGACCACCACGGTCTTGCCGTGCTCCCGCCCCACCCGGCCCACGAGCTCGGCCACGCGCTCCGGCGTGGCACCCGGGATCGGCATCAGCGTGACCACGGCGGAGTCGACGGCCTCGGCGCCGAGGCAGCTGTCGACGGCCGCCCGCAGCGCCTCGAGGGCGTCCTCCCCGCCGTCCGCGGTCCGGACCCCCGCCTGGGTCACCGCGACGTCCAGCCCCAGCTGCATGCACCGGTCCTCCATGAGCTGGCCCAGGGCCAGCGCGTTGGAGACGAGGGCCGTGCGGGCGCCCGCGGGCAGGGGCTGGCCGGCGAGGATCCCAGCCACGTCCATGAGGTGCTCGCTCGTGTCCGCGCGGATCACGCCGGCCTGCCGGAACATCGCGTCCAGGGCCCCCGGCGGGGCCTGGGTGGTGCGCCCGGTGTGGCCGGGCGGCAGCCGGAGACCGGTGACCTCGCTCTTGGCCACGATCACGGGCTTGGTCAGGGACAGCCGGCGGGCGATCCGAGAGAACTTGCGCGGGTTGCCCACGGACTGCAGGTAGAGCCCGCACGCGCGGGTCGCGGCGTCGTCCTCCCAGTACTGCATCATGTCGTTGCCGGAGACGTCGGCCCGGTTGCCGGCGGAGAGGTACGTGGACACGCCCACGTCGTGGCGCAGCGCGGCCGCGTTGAGCATCATGCCGATGGCCCCGGACTGGCTGAACAGCCCCAGCGGGCCCTCCCGCGGCACGGTGGGCAGGATGGAGGCGTTGAAGCGGGACTCCGGGGCCGTGCTGTAGAGGCCCAGGCTCGCCGGGCCGACCACGCGCATCCCGTAGGAGCGAGCGCGGCGCACCAGCTCGGTCTGCCGGGCCCGGCCCGCCGCGCCGGCCTCGGCGTACCCGCCCGTGACCACCACGACGGCGCGCACGCCCGCCGCGCCGCACTGGTCCACGACGTCGGCCACCTGGTCGACGGGCACGGCGACCACGGCGAGGTCCACGGGCTCGGGGACCTCCCCGATCGAGGTGGCGTGGGTCATGCCCTCCCGCTCGAAGGGCGTGGGGCTCACCCCGCTGAGCCGGCCGGCGAACCCGGAGGCGACGAGGTGCTCGACCAGCGCGTGCCCGGCGTGGCCGGGGTCCCGCGACGCCCCGATCACGGCGATCGAGGACGGGGAGAGGAGGTCGGCCATGGAGAGGGCCTCGGCGCGGTGCTCCCGCGCGGCCATCACGGCCAGCGACTTCTCGGTCGGGTCGATGTCGAAGCCGACCACCACCACGCCGTCGTCGAACTTGCGGGTGAGCTCGTAGCCCGCCTCCGCGAACACGCGGAGCATCTTGCGGTTCTCGGGCAGGACCTCCGCGGAGAAGTGGTCGATCCCGTTCTCGCGCGCGGCCGCGGCGAGGTGCTCCAGCAGGATCGAGCCGATGCCCCGCCCCTGGTGGGCGTCCGAGATCATGAACGCGACCTCGGCGTCGTCGTGCCGGTCCGTGCGGTCGTAGCGGCCCACGCCGATGATCCGGTCCGCCAGCACCAGCACGAAGCAGACGCGGTCCCGGTGGTCCACGCGGGTGAACCGCTCCAGCTCCCGGGCGGAGAGGGTGGGCTTGTAGGAGAAGAAACGCAGGTAGATGGAGTTCTCGGACTGCGACTGGTGGAAGGCCAGGAGCGCGTCCTTGTCCTCCGGGGAGATCGGGCGCAGCTGCGCCGTCGCGCCGTCGCGGAGGATGACGTCGGCCTCCCAGTACTCGGGGTACTGCCCGGCGTCGTCCGTGTCCGCGGTCTCTGGAACCATAGACTTCAGGCTAGTAGACAAACCTGCACCGTCAACGGTGCGTCCCGGTGCGTCCCCGCACGATCTCGAACGCCGAGCCGCCGGGCCCGCCCCGGACCGACCCACGACCGAAGGACCCCCCGCTGTGATGGCACGCCGCCGTGCGCCCTCCCGCCCGTCCGCCGAGGACGAGCTGCCCCCCGACTTCCGGGAGAACATCGTCGACATCGACGTGACCTCCGAGATGGAGACGAGCTTCCTCGAGTACTCGTACTCCGTCATCTACTCCCGCGCCCTGCCCGACGCCCGGGACGGGCTCAAGCCCGTGCAGCGGCGCATCCTGTTCATGATGAACCAGATGGGGCTGCGCCCGGACCGCGGCCACGTCAAGAGCGCCCGCGTCGTGGGCGAGGTGATGGGCAAGCTGCACCCGCACGGCGACTCCGCCATCTACGACGCGATGGTCCGGCTCGCCCAGTCCTTCGCGATGCGCCTGCCGCTCGTGGACGGGCACGGCAACTTCGGCTCCCTCGACGACGGCCCCGCCGCCTCCCGCTACACCGAGGCCCGGATGGCCCCGGCCGCCCTGGCGCTGACGGCCGACCTCGACGAGGACGTCGTCGACTTCGTGCCCAACTACGACAACCAGTTCACCCAGCCGGGCGTGCTGCCCGCGGCGTTCCCCAACCTGCTGGTCAACGGCTCCTCCGGCATCGCGGTGGGCATGGCCACGAACATGGCCCCGCACAACCTGCGCGAGGTCGTCGCGGGCGCCCGGCACCTCGTGGAGCACCCCGAGGCGACGCTCGAGGAGCTCATGCGCTTCGTCCCGGGCCCGGACCTGCCCTCGGGCGGGCGGATCGTGGGCCTCGACGGGATCCGGGACGCCTACCGGACCGGGCGCGGCTCCTTCAAGACCCGCGCGAAGGTCTCGGTCGAGCAGATCTCCCCCCGCAAGCAGGGCATCGTCGTCACCCAGCTGCCCTACATGGTGGGGCCCGAGAAGGTCACCGAGAAGATCAAGGAGGCGGCGCAGGCCAAGAAGCTCCAGGGCGTCTCCGACGTCGTGGACCTGACCGACCGCAAGAACGGCCTGCGGCTGGTCATCGAGGTCAAGAACGGCTTCAACCCGCAGGCCGTCCTCCAGCAGCTCTACAAGTACACGCCCATGGAGGACTCCTTCGGGATCAACAACGTTGCCCTCGTGGACGGACGGCCCCGCACCATGGGCCTCCTGGAGCTGCTGCGGGTCTACGTGGAGCACCGGCTGTCGGTGGTCCGGCGGCGCACCGGCTTCCGGCTGGCCAAGCGGCGCGACCGCCTGCACCTGGTCGAGGGCCTGCTCGTGGCGATCGTCGACATCGACGAGGTCATCCAGATCATCCGCTCCTCCGACGAGACCGCCGTGGCCCGGGAACGGCTCATGGCCGTGTACGACCTCAGCCGCGTGCAGGCCGACCACATCCTCGAGCTGCGGCTGCGGCAGCTGACCAAGTACTCGCGGATCGAGCTCGAGAAGGAGCAGGAGGAGCTGCGCCGGGAGATCGCCGAGCTCGAGGAGACCCTCGCCTCGGACTCGCGGCTGCGGGCCCTGGTCTCCGCGGAGCTCGCGGAGGTCGCGGAGGTCCACGGCGACGACCGGCGCACCGAGCTGCTGGAGTCGGAGGCCCTGCCGGCGCCCGTCGCCGCGGCGGCGGCCCCCGCACCGGGGCGGACGGCGGCGGGCGGGCTCGCGCTCGAGATCGCCGACGACCCCTGCTGGGTCTTCCTGTCCACCTCGGGCCAGCTCGCCCGCACGCCCTCCCAGGTCCCGCTGGTGGACCCGCCCCGGCGGATCAAGCACGACGCCCTGGTCTCCGCGGTGCGCGCCACCGCCCGCGGGGAGATCGGGGCGGTCACGTCCACCGGGCGCATGCTGCGCGTCCAGGTGATGGACGTGCCCGTGCTGACCGCCTTCGAGGGCACCCCGAAGCTGGGCGACGGCGTCCCGGTCAAGGATTTCCTCACCCTCGGCCGCGGGGAGCGGCTCGTGGGGCTCGCGCCGCTCAACGCGGTGCTGGCCCTGGGCACCCGCAACGGCGTGGTCAAGCGGGTCAGCCCCGAGTATCCGCTCAACCGCGAGGACTGGGAGGTCATCACGCTCAAGGACGACGACGAGGTGGTCGGCCTCGCCGAGTCCGCCGCCGCGGAGGACGAGCTGGTGTTCGTGACCCGGGACGGGAAGCTGCTGCACTTCGAGGCCGGTGCGGTGCGCCCCCAGGGCCGGACCGCGGGCGGCGTCGCCGGGGTCAAGCTGGTCGCGGGGGACGCCGTGGTCTTCTTCGGGGCGGTCCGCGCCGCGGACGAGACGCCCGTGGTCGTGACCCTCGCCCGAGCCGACGAGGTGCTCCCCGGCATGTCGCAGTACTCGGTGAAGGTCACCCCGTTCTCGGAGTACCCGCCCAAGGGCCGGGCCACCGGAGGGGTGCGCGCGCACCGGTTCCTCAAGGGCGAGACGGGACTGGCCCTGGCCTGGGTGGGGCACGGACCGGCCAAGGCGGTCGCGGCCTCGGGCGTGGCCCGGGCCCTGCCCACCGAGCACGGGCGCCGGGACGGCTCGGGCGTGCCCACCGACCAGGTGATCGACGCGGTGGGTCCGGCCTACGGCTGAGGCTCAGCGGCGGGGCCCGAGCAGCCCCATCTGCTCCACCGCCGCCCGCTCCTCCTCGAGCTCCCGGACGGAGCGGTCGATGCGGGCGCGGGAGAACTCGTCCAGCTCGAGGTCCGGCACGATCGCGGCCCGGCCGTCCCGGCAGACCACCGGGAACGAGCTGACGAGTCCCTCCGGCACGCCGTAGGAGCCGTCGGACGCGACCGCCATGGACGTCCACGTGCCCTCGGGGGTGCCCAGGACCCAGTCGCGGACGTGGCACAGGGCCGCGTGGGCCGCCGAGGCCACCGAGGAGCCGCCGCGCACGTCGATGATCTCCGCGCCGCGGCGCGCCACCCGGGGGATGAAGGTGTCGTCCACCCAGGCGAGGTCGTGGCCTCCCCCGGCCAGCACCTCGAGCGCCGGCCGGCCCCCGACCGTGGCGTGGGTCAGGTCGGGGTACTGGCTCGCCGAGTGGTTGCCCCACACGGCCACGCCGTCGATCTCGTCGACGCGGGCCCCGGTGGCCGCGGCGAGCTGGGCCAGCGCGCGGTGGTGGTCGAGCCGGGTGAGGGCGGTGAAGCGCTCGCGCGGGACGTCCGGGGCGTGCGAGGCGGCGATGTAGGCGTTGGTGTTGGCGGGGTTGCCGACCACCACGGCCCGGAAGTCCTCGGCGGCGCCGCGGTTGACGGCCCGCCCCTGGACCGAGAAGATCCCGGCGTTGGCCTCGAGCAGGTCGGCCCGCTCCATGCCCTGGGACCGGGGGCGGGCCCCGATGAGCAGCCCCACCGAGGCGCCGTCGAACGCGGCGTCCGCGTCCTCGAAGACCTCCACGCCGTCGAGCAGCGGGAACGCCCCGTCCTGCAGCTCCAGGGCGGTGCCCTCCGCGGCCCGCCGCGCCTGCGGGAGCTCGAGCAGGTGCAGGCGGACGGGGGTGCCGGGGCCGAGGAGGTCGCCCGCCGCGGCCCGGAAGACGGTGGCGTAGCCGATCTGGCCCGCGGCACCGGTCACGGTAACGGTGACCGGCCGGGGCCGGCCGGGTGCGGGGGACGGGGTGTGCGGGCCGGTGGCGGTCATGCGGGGTCCTTCCTCGGGGACGGTCGCTCGTCCCTGCCCAGCGTAGCGGCCGCACCAGGGCACCGGCCCTCGGTGCGCCCGCCGTCCCGCGCGCTCAGGCGTCGATGCGCTCCTGGTCCAGGTGCGTGGCGCCCTCGATGATGAAGTCCTTGCGCGGGGCCACCTCGGAGCCCATGAGCAGGGAGAAGGCGTGCTCGGCGGCCTCGGCGTCCTCCACCCGGATCCGGCGCAGCATCCGGTGCCGGACGTCCATGGTCGTCTCCGCGAGCTGGTCCGCGTCCATCTCGCCCAGGCCCTTGTAGCGCTGGATGGGCTCCTTGTACCGCCGCCCCTCCGCCTCGAGCCGGGCGAGCAGGTCCGTGAGCTCGCGCTCGGAGTACGTGTAGACCATCTCGTTGGCCTTGCCGCCGGCGTTGACGATCTCCACCCGGTGCAGCGGGGGCACCGCCGCGTAGACCCGCCCGGCCTCCACGAGCGGGCGCATGTAGCGGTAGAACAGCGTGAGCAGCAGGGTGCGGATGTGCGCGCCGTCGACGTCGGCGTCCGTCATCATGATGACCTTGCCGTAGCGGGCGGCGGTGAGGTCGAAGGTGCGCCCCGAGCCGGCGCCGATGACCTGGATGAGCGCGGCGCACTCCGTGTTGGCGAGCATGTCCGTGATGGACGCCTTCTGCACGTTGAGGATCTTGCCGCGGATCGGCAGCAGCGCCTGATAGTTGGAGGACCGGGCCAGCCGCGCCGTGCCGAGCGCGGAGTCGCCCTCCACGATGAACAGCTCGGAGCGCTCCACGTCGTTCGAGCGGCACTCGACGAGCTTGGCCGGCATCGAGGAGGTCTCCAGGGCGTTCTTGCGCCGCTGGGTCTCCTTGTGCACCCGCGCGGAGATGCGGGACTTCATCTCCGCCACGACCTTCTCGAGCAGCTGCCCGGCCTGCTGCTTGTCGTGGCGGCCGGTGGCCGTGAGCTTGGCGGTCAGCTCCTTCTCGATCACCCGGCTCACGATCTGGCGCACGGCCGGGGTGCCGAGGACCTCCTTGGTCTGGCCCTCGAACTGCGGCTCCGCCAGCCGCACCGTGAGCACGGCCGTGAGCCCGGCCAGGACGTCGTCCTTCTCGATCTTGTCGCTGCCGGCCTTGAGCTTGCGGGCGTTGGCCTCGATCTGCTTCCGGAACGTCTTCAGCAGGGCCGCCTCGAAGCCGGCCTGGTGGGTGCCGCCCTTGGGGGTCGCGATGATGTTCACGAACGAGCGCAGGGACGTGTCGTAGCCGATGCCCCAGCGCAGGGCGACGTCGACCTCGCACGTGCGGTCCAGCTCCGTGAGCTTGGAGCGGCCGTTCTCGTCCAGGACCGGGACGTTCTCCTTGAACCGGCCCTCGCCCTGGAACCGCCACACGTCGGTGACCGAGCTGTCGGCGGCGAGGTACTCCACGAACTCGGAGATCCCGCCGTCGTGCTGGAACACCTCCTCGTGGGTCCCGAACTCCCCCGGCGTGCCGGGCAGGCCCCGCTGGTCGCGCACGGTGATGCGCAGCCCGGGGATCAGGAACGAGGTCTGGCGGGCGCGCTTGGCGAGCTCCTCGTAGCTGAACCGGGCGTCCGCCGTGAAGATCTGCTCGTCCGCCCAGTACCGGATCCGGGTGCCGGTGACGCCCCGCTTGGCCTTGCCGACGACGTCGAGCACCGACCCCTCCACGAACGGCTCGAACCGGGCGTGCGGGGAGGGCCGGCCCTGGTCCACGAAACGGCCGGGCTCGCCGTGCCGGAAGGACATCTGGTAGGTCCTCCCGCCGCGGTCCACCTGGACGTCCAGGCGGGCGGAGAGCGCGTTGACCACCGAGGCGCCCACGCCGTGCAGGCCGCCGGAGGCGCTGTAGGAGCCGCCGCCGAACTTCCCGCCCGCGTGCAGCTTGGTGAAGACGACCTCCACGCCGGTCAGCCCGGTGCGCGGCTCGAGGTCGATGGGGATGCCGCGGCCGTCGTCGTGGACCTCCACGGCGCCGTCGGCGTGCAGGACCACCGTGATCTGGTGGCCGAAGCCGGCGAGGGCCTCGTCCACGGAGTTGTCGATGATCTCCCACATGCAGTGCATCAGCCCGCGGGAGTCGGTGGAGCCGATGTACATGCCCGGCCGCTTCCGGACGGCCTCGAGGCCCTCGAGGACGGAGAGGTGGCGGGCGTTGTACTCGGAACGGGACGGTGTCACGGGGATACGACTCCTGGGGGACGGCGGGATTCCCCACCACTGTAGTCCCGGCGGCGGACACCGCAGGCCCGGGCGCGGGTCACGCGGACGCGACCCCGGCCGGCACCGTGACCTACGCCCGGGGCGAAAAACGGCCTCCGCCGGAATCGATTGTCCGAGGGTCGTGGTTGTATAGAGCAGTACCCCGACGCGTCCACGAGACCCCGGGTACCCGCACCGGCGGCCCCGTGCCCCGTGCAACGAGTACGACCCAGGAGGAGGATCCCGTGAACGCAACATTGGAGAGCCGAGAGCTCAATGCGACCGACCGCTGCGACGCGTGCGGCGCCCAGGCCTACGTCCGAGTGATCCTCGAGTCGACGGGCGGTGAGCTGCTGTTCTGCGCTCACCACGCGCGCAAGAACGAGCAGAAGCTGCGGCCGCTGGCCGCCACCTGGCAGGACGAGACCGAGCGCATCGGTTCCTGACCGGGCGGCCGCCCAGGGCGGTCGACGCAGGAGGGCCCCGACACCTGGTGTCGGGGCCCTCCTGCGTGTCCGGTCCTCGCCCCGGTCACCGGAGCGGTGCGCGGGTCCCGGACGTGGTCGCCCCGCGCCCGGAGGATCTCCGGGCGCGGGGACGGCCGGTCAGTCGAGGTAGTCGCGCAGCACCTGCGAGCGGGACGGGTGGCGCAGCTTGGACATCGTCTTGGACTCTATCTGCCGGATGCGCTCACGCGTCACGCCGTAGACCTTGCCGATCTCGTCGAGCGTCTTGGGCTGGCCGTCGGTCAGGCCGAAGCGCATCGCCACAACCCCCGCCTCCCGCTCGGAGAGGGTGTCCAGGACCGAGTGCAGCTGCTCCTGCAGGAGCGTGAAGCTCACGGCGTCCGCGGGGACCACGGCCTCGGAGTCCTCGATGAGGTCGCCGAACTCCGAGTCGCCGTCCTCCCCCAGCGGGGTGTGCAGCGAGATCGGCTCACGGCCGTACTTCTGCACCTCGACGACCTTCTCGGGCGTCATGTCGAGCTCGTTCGCCAGCTCCTCCGGGGTGGGCTCCCGGCCGAGGTCCTGCAGCATCTGGCGCTGGACGCGGGCGAGCTTGTTGATGACCTCGACCATGTGCACCGGGATGCGGATGGTGCGGGCCTGGTCGGCCATGGCACGGGTGATGGCCTGGCGGATCCACCAGGTGGCGTACGTGGAGAACTTGAAGCCCTTGGTGTAGTCGAACTTCTCGACCGCGCGGATCAGTCCGAGGTTGCCCTCCTGGATGAGGTCCAGGAACAGCATGCCGCGACCGGTGTAGCGCTTCGCGAGCGAGACGACCAGGCGCAGGTTGGCCTCGAGCAGGTGGTTCTTGGCGCGCTTGCCGTCGTGGATGACCCAGCGCAGCTCCTTGCGGGTCTGCGGGTCGAGGCTGTCCTTCCCGTCCGCGAGCTTGTGCTCCGCGTACAGGCCGGCCTCGATCCGCAGCGCCAGGTCCACCTCCTGCTCGGCGTTCAGCAGCGCGACCTTGCCGATCTGCTTGAGGTAGTCCTTGACCGGGTCGGCGGTGGCGCCGGCGGAGACGACCTGCTGGGCCGGGGCGTCGTCGTCGTCGTTGTTGGTGATGACGAAGCCGGAGGTCTTCTCGTCCTTGGGCGCTGGGACGGCCGGCGCGTCCTCGGGCGCGGCCTCCTCCTCCGCGTCGGCGTCCTCGTCCACGTCGGGCTCGATCACCCCGGCCTCGTCGGTCAGGGCGGTCTCGATGTCGGCGTCGTCGGTGACGACGACGTCCTCCTCGGGCTCCCCGGCGACGGCCAGGGCGTCCTTGTCCGCCGGGGCCGCGGCCTTCTTGCGGCCCGCGGCCTTCGGTGCGGCCGGGGGCTTGCTCGCGGCGGTCCTGGTCGCGGTCGACCGGCCGGCGGTGGACTTCGTCGAGGCGGCCGCGGTGGCGCTCTTGGGAGCGGTGGACTTCGCGGCGGTGGACTTCGCCGCCGTGGTCTTCTTCGCGGCCACGGTCTTCTTGGTCGCGGTCGACTTCGCAGCGGCGGTCTTCGCCCGCGGCGACGTGCCCGTGGTGCCGGACGGCGACCGAGCGTCCCCGGTGCCCGGGGTCTCGGCGGCGGTGTCCGTCGTCTTGTTGCTGGCGGCAGGTGACACTGAGAGCCTTTCGTTGAGCGGTCACGGCGTCCGCCCTCGGGGCAACACGCCTATGACCCTGTCAAGTCCGTGCGCCGGGCAGTGTCCGGCGCGGCGGGCTTGAAGGGTCCTGACAGCCGGAACCACCCGTGGGCGGGATTTGTTCCCGCTCGACCGGACGGACCCGAAAAAGCTCGTCGCGCGGGGCTCAGGAGTGCCAGGCGGTGGTACGGTCCCGGGCCCAGAGCGGCACGGGCCGGGCGTCGGCGAGGCGGAGCACGCGCAGCGCGGGCGGGTGTCCGGGGAGCAGCGCCGTGGCCCGGCGCACGAAGTGCGCGGTGTGGGAGCCGCGCGCCCGGAACCGGTTGAGCTGCGCGAGCTCGACCAGCACGCCCGCGAGCACGGCCCGGCCCCGCGCCTCGTCGTCCGTCCGCGCCGCGTCGCCCGTCCCCGCGGAGTCCTCGGCCGCTCCGCCGGCCGCCCCCGCACCGGGCCCCGGTCCGGGCCCCGGTCCCAGCCCCGTGGGCTCCAAGAGCCAGCCGAGCACCTGGAGCACCCGGTAGAGGGTGTCGAGCAGCGACCAGTGCGGGGTCTCCGCCCACTCGCCGGAGAGCACGCGGGAGAGCCGGACCAGCTCCCCCGCGTCCGGCACGGGCACCCGGGCGGCGGCCGGGCCGGACGTGGTGCCGCCGCGACCGGCCGCCGGTCGGCGGGGCACCGGCGGGACGCCCGGTGGGAGGGGCGCCCGGGTCGGTCCGATCGGAACGCCCGGGGCGTCGGGTCCGTCCACCCGGTCGTCGACGTCGTCGCACAGCTCGGCCCACATCGCGGCGGCCGCGAGGACGCCGTCGAGGTCGTCCGTGGCGCAGGCGGCCAGGAGCAGGTCTGCGAGCACGGGGTCGGCCAGGCTCGCGGCCAGGAAGCCGAGCAGGTCGTCGTCGTGGTCCAGCACCGCGGGCACCGCATCCCCCGGCGCGCCCCGGACCGTGGCGAGCACGTCGGTCCAGACGGACAGTGCGGGCCCGAGGCGGTCCAGGTGGTGCCATGCGTCCGCACCGGCCCGTGCCCAGCGGACCGCGGCCTGCCCGGCGGCTCGGGCGGTGCCGGCGGGCAGCGCCCCGTACTCCTGGTCCATGGCGAGCCGCGGGGCGGCCGCGTAGGAGCTGCCCGAGGCCACGAGCGCGGCGTTGACGGCGCTGTCCTCGATGTCCGCGACGTCCTGGACGTCGGCCGGGTCCTCGGCCGGCCACCAGCGGTCGCCGGCCACGATCCAGCGCGCCGCCACCGCCCGCCCCGCGCGTCGGGCGGCCTCGTCCACGACGGCGAGCACACCGTCCACCGCGGCGGGTGGCGCCGCGGCCCCGGACGGGTCCCCGGGCGGCGGCGACGTGTACACGATGACGAAGACCCGGTCGCTCAGGGTGTCGTGGGCGACGAGGTCGGCGAGCTCGGCGACGAAGGCCTCCCCGAGGCGTTCGTCGGACGGGCCGGCCGGGAGGTCGACGCGCACGCACGCCCCTGCCGTCCCGCCGCCGGCGGCGAACAGGACGAGGGAGTCGGCGGGCCAGTAGCCGAGCGTGTGCGGCACGACGGCGAGCAGGTCGGCCGCGCACCGGACGACGGGGACGAAGGGGTCTCGGATGGGGTGCTGTCTCATGTGCCCAGCCTGGGCACCGGCCGGTACAGGGGCACGCGCCGGGGCGCGGTCTGTGGACGGCCGGCGGGTCGGGGGCCCGGCGCCCGGCGCGGTGCAGTGCCGACGGGACCGGCCGGCCGGTCAGGCGGCGTCGTGCCCGTGCTGCCGGCGCACCCGCCGGACGGTGGCCAGCACGCCCGCGGCGCCCGCCGCAGCGACCAGGAACTGCGCCGCGATCGCGACCCGGAACGCGTCGGGAGCGTACAGCTCGTCGCGGAAGCCCGCGGCGTGGAGCACGTCGAGCACGAAGCCGGTGACGAAGATGGCCAGCACCGAGGCCGTGAAGCCACCGACGTTGACGATGCCCGTGGCGGTGCCCGAGCGGCGGGCCGGGTTGAAGCTGCGGGTGATGTCGAAGGCGATCATGGAGGCCGGCATGCTGATCGCGATGACGCACACGGCGGCCAGCACCACCGGGACGGGGGCCGTCCCGGGCCAGACCAGCAGGACCGTCCACGCCGCGAAGATCACGGCGGTCACCCCCAGCGACAGCCGCACCCGGCGGTGCGGGTGGCGGGCGGAGAGCCCGCCGAGGCCGAGGGCCACGGCCAGGTTGGTCACCACGAAGGAGGTCATCACCAGGGAGATCGTGGTGTCCGACAGGTCCTGGGCGTACTCGAGATAGGGGTAGCCCCACATCAGCACGAACGTGTTGCCCGCGAACTGGGTGGTGAAGTGCACCCAGAAGCCGAGCCGGGTGCCGGGCTCGGCCACGCTCTCCCGGAGCACCCGGCCGGTCCGCCGCAGGCCCAGCGCCGGGTTCAGGACCTCCACCCCGGGGGGCGCGTTGCGCAGCAGGGTCGCGGCGAGCACGGCGGCGAGCAGCGCGAGGGAGGCCAGCGCCGCGAAGGACGGGAACCACCCGGTGAGCTCGAGCAGCCACGCGAACGGGATGACGGACACCAGCTGGCCGAGGTTGCCGACCACGCCCAGGAACTGGGTCAGCGGCGGCACGCGCAGCGCGGAGAACCAGGCGGGGATCAGGCGCATCACGCACACGAAGGTGGTCGCGTCGCCCGCGCCCACGAGCACGCGGGCGGCCACGCCCTCGCCGACCGTGTCGGCCAGGGCCAGCTGGACCTGCCCGGCCGTCATGAGCAGCGCCCCGGCTGCGACCATGACGCGGGAGCCGAAGCGGTCCACGAGCACGCCGACGGGGATCTGCAGCGCCGCGTAGACGAGGACCTGCATGAGCGAGAACATCGACAGCGCGGAGGCCGCGGTGCCGAAGCGCTCGGCCGCGTCGACCGACGCCACGCCGAAGCTGGTGCGCTGCGCCACGGCGCTGAAGTAGGCGAAGGTGCCGATCGCGAAGACCAGGTAGGCGCGGCGGGAGTCCTTGCCGGGCTCGTGGGCCCGGTACCGGTCGGACGGCATGCACTTCGCTCTCGGGGGGACGGGGCCGGGCCGGGACCCGGGACGGCGGGGCCGCCCCGGACGGCGCCGGACCGCCCCGCGCGCCGGCCGGGCTCAGTCCTGGTCGTCCTCCTGGGCGGCGAGGAAGGCCTCGGCCGCGGCGCCGATCTCGTCGGCGTCGGGGAGCTCGGACTCGTCCCCCACCAGCAGGGAGCGCGGGACCGAGGCGTCGACGACGTCATCGTAGCGCTGTTCCAGTCCTGCCACGACCGCCTGCACCTCGGGCGAGGCGCCGACCTGCTGGTCGATCTGGCGCTCGATCTCGCGGGCCGCCTCGCGCAGCTCGTCCGAGGGCAGGGTCAGCGAGGTCACGGCGCTGATGTGCTCGAGGGCGGCCACGGCGGCGTGCGGCAGGTGCGCCTCGGCCAGGTACTGCGGGACGTGCACGGTGAAGCCGATGTTGTCGATCCCCGCCTCGCCCAGCCGGATCTCGAGGAGCTGCGCGGCCGACGAGCTCATCTCCACGACCGGCTTCCACGCGTGCTCGGCGGGCAGCAGGTCGGCCCGGTTGCCGTGCACCGAGACGATGAACGGACGGGTGTGCGGGACGGGCATGGGGATTCCCGAGACGATGGCCACGAGGGACACGTCCATCCGCCGGGCCAGGCCCACGACGGCCTCGGTGAACCGGTTCCACTGCAGATCCGGCTCGGGGCCCGTCAGCAGCGCGAAGCTGCGCCCCAGACCGTCCGTGACGAGCCGGAGGGACAGCTCGGGGGTCTGGAAGCCCTCGAAGTGGTCCTCCACGAAGCTCACGTGCGGGCGGCGGGCCCGGTAGTCGTAGAGCTGGTCCAGGTCGAAACGGGCCACGACCTCGTGCGGGAGGGCCTCGGTGATGGTGTGCTCGATCTGCACGGCCACGTGCCCCGCCTCCGCGTAGCCGGACAGGGCGACGATCAGCGGCAGTCCGCGAACCCGGGCGTCCTCGAGCAGAGCGGGGTTGCTCAGGTACAGCGAGGTGGGGTCCAGCACAGCTCTTCCTCCTGGGGTGGGTCGGTTCCGGGCGTCCGTGGGGAGACCGGTGGGAGCACGCCTGCTACGGCGGGCCCGGATCATGTCAACCGTCCGCGGGCACCGCGTTATTCCCCGCCGATCCCGCGGGGCCCGCCCCGTGCGTCCGGGCCCCGGCGGCGCGCCGGCCGAGGATAGGATCGACAGCACGCCTGCTGGGCCGGTCCAGACCTCAGCGAAAGGACGATCCATGCCCGACGTACAGGACCTGCTCGAACCCCGTGGCATCGAGCTCACCGCCACGCACAAGGCCCTGGGCCGGACGCCGGCCCACGCGCTCGTGCTCGGGGTGGCGAAGGGACAGGACGGCGACGGCTCGGGCCGTGTCCTGCTCCCCGCCGGTGAGCAGCGACGGCTCGCCCCCGTGGTGGAGGCCGCGGCGGCGCTGCGCGTGAAGGGTGCCGCCGACGAGGTGACCGTGGTGCCGGCCCCGTCCGGGCTGCCGTTCGCCGTGGTGGTCCTCACCGGGGTCGGCGCCCTGCCCGCCGGGACCGCGGAGCGCGCCGAGGTGCTGCGCCGGGCCGTGGGCGCCGCCGTGCGGCGGCTCGCCGGCACCGACTCCGCGGTGCTCGCCCTGCCCGTGGACTCCGAGCAGGACGCCGCGGCGGTCGCCGAGGGCGCCGCCCTCGGCGCCTTCGCCTTCGCCCACCAGCGCGCGGCGACCGCCGGTGCCGTGCAGGACCCGCTGGCCTCCGCCGTCGTGCACGCCCCGGGCGTGGCGCGCGCCGCGCTGGGCCGGTGCCTCGACCGCGCCGCTGCCCTGGGCCGCGGCGTCCGCGCGGCCCGCACCCTCGTGGACCTCTCCCCCAACGTCATGTACCCGGAGGCCGTGGCGGACTACGCCCGCCGGGCCGCCAGGGGCACCAAGGTCTCCGTGACCGTGCTCGCCGAGAAGGAGCTCGCCAAGGGCGGCTACGGGGGGCTCCTGGGAGTGGGACAGGGCTCCGTGCACGGCCCGCGCCTCGTCAAGCTGGAGTACGCCCCGGCGCGGGCCGCGAAGCACTACGCCTACGTGGGCAAGGGCATCACCTTCGACTCGGGCGGCCTCTCCCTCAAGCCCCCGGCCTCGATGATGACCATGAAGTCGGACATGGCCGGCGCCGCCGCCGTGCTCGCGACCGTCCTCACCGCCGCCGAGCTGGGCCTGCCCGTGAAGGTCACGGGGTGGCTGTGCCTGGCCGAGAACCTGCCCTCGTCGACCGCCACCCGCCCCGGCGACGTCATCACCATCCGCGGCGGCCGCACCGTCGAGGTGCTCAACACCGACGCCGAGGGGCGCCTGGTGCTGGCCGACGGTCTCGTGGCCGCGTGCGAGGAGGCCCCGGACGCCGTCGTCGACATCGCCACGCTGACCGGCGCGCAGATGGTGGCCCTCGGCGCACGGACGTTCGGGATCATGGGCGACGAGACAGTGCGCACCGCCGTGGCCGAGGCCGCCCGCGCCGCCGGCGAGGACGGCTGGCCCATGCCGCTGCCCGAGCACCTGCGCCCGTCCCTGGACTCCAAGGTCGCCGACCTCAAGAACATCGGGGACAAGAACGGCGGGATGCTCGTCGCCGGGATCTTCCTGCGCGAGTTCGTCGGCGGGGGTGACGGGGCACGGGTGCCCTGGGCGCACGTGGACATCGCCGGCCCCTCCTTCAACGAGGGATCGCCCTACGGCTACACCCCGGCGGAGGGCACCGGCGCGGGCGTGCGCACGCTCGTGCGGCTGCTCGAGGACGCGGCCGCCGACCGCGGCTGAGGTCCCGCGACACCCCTGCGCCGGAGGGAGCGCCCGCCTGGTCGCTCCCTCCGGCGTAGGGCTAAGGTATGTACGAAACGAACCCGTCACGGGACGGGTGCGACCCACCCGGAACGACGTCAACGCGCAAGGGAGCCAAACACGTGGCCGACAACGAATTCGACATCCTCGTCCTCGGCGGAGGGAGTGCCGGCTACGCCGCCGCGCTGCGGGCCGTCCAGCTCGGCTTCACCGTGGCGCTGGTGGAGAAGAACAAGCTCGGGGGCACGTGCCTCCACTGGGGGTGCATCCCGACCAAGGCGTACCTGCACTCCGCCGAGCTGGCCGAGGACGCCCGCGAGAGCTCCAAGTACGGCATCCACACCACGCTGGACTCCATCGACATGGCGGCCGTGCGGGAGTACAAGGACAAGATCGTCGCCGGCAAGTTCAAGGGCCTCACGGGTCTGATGAAGATGCGCAAGATCAAGGTCATCGAGGGAGTCGGCAAGCTCACGGGCGAGAACACCGTCGAGGTCGACGGCACCACCTACACCGGCAAGCACATCGTGCTGGCCTCCGGCTCGATCTCCAAGACCCTGGGCGTCGAGATCGGCGGACGGATCATGACCTCCACCGAGGCGCTGGAGATCGACTTTGTGCCCAAGAGCGCCATCGTCCTCGGCGGCGGCGTGATCGGCTGCGAGTTCGCCTCCATGTGGAAGTCCTTCGGCGTGGACGTCACCGTGATCGAGGGCCTCCCCCACCTGGTCGCCAACGAGGACCCCGCGCTCATCAAGATCCTCGAGCGGGAGTTCAAGAAGCGCGGCATCAAGTCCAGCCTCGGCACCTTCTTCGAGAAGGTCGAGCAGGACGACAACGGGGCGAAGGTCACCCTGGCCGACGGCAAGGTCTTCGAGGCCGACATCGTGCTGGTCGCCGTGGGCCGCGGCCCGAACACCGCCGACATGGGCTACGAGGAGCAGGGCATCCCCATGGACCGCGGCTTCGTCACCCCGAACGAGCGCCTGCACACCGGCGTCGGCAACATCTACGCGATCGGCGACATCGTCCCCGGGGTCCAGCTCGCCCACCGCGGCTACCAGCAGGGGCGGTTCGTGGCCGAGGAGATCGCCGGTCTGAACCCCGCCGTCGTCGACGACGTGAACATCCCCAAGGTGACCTTCACCGAGCCGGAGATCGCCTCGGTCGGCTACACCGAGCCGAAGGCGAAGGAGAAGTTCGGCGAGGACAACGTCGAGGTCGCCGAGTACAACCTCGCCGGCAACGGCAAGAGCTCGATCCTGGGCACCGGCGGCATCATCAAGCTGGTGCGCGAGAAGGACGGGCCGATCATCGGCTTCCACGCCATCGGCAAGCGCATCAGCGAGCAGATCGGCGAGGGCCAGCTCATCGTCAACTGGGAGGCCTACCCCGAGGACGTCGCCGCGTTCGTGCACGCGCACCCCACCCAGAACGAGGCCATCGGCGAGGCCGCCATGGCACTCGCGGGCACGCCGCTGCACGGCTGACCGCGTCGAGGCCCCGCCCCTCCCGGGCGGGGCCTCCCCCACTACCCCGGACCCGGGCCCGGCGCCCGGACCGCACCATCGAAGGCACCGAAAGAGAGACGGTCGGACCATGTCAGAAACCGTAAACCTGCCCGCACTGGGCGAATCCGTGACCGAGGGCACCGTGACCCGGTGGCTCAAGCAGGTCGGTGACGAGGTCGCCGTCGACGAGCCCCTGGTCGAGGTCTCCACCGACAAGGTCGACACCGAGATCCCCTCCCCCGTGGCGGGCGTGATCGAGGAGATCCTCGTCGAGGAGGACGAGGACGTCGAGGTCGGCGCGCCGCTGGTCGTCATCGGTGACGGCTCGGGCTCCGGCTCCGGCGGCGGGTCCGGCCAGGACGAGGCCGCCGCGGACACCTCCGCCCAGGAGGCCGAGGACGCCGCGACCGAGGCCGAGACCCCCGAGGCGACCGACGAGGCCGCCGAGCAGAAGTCCTCCGGCCAGGAGTCCTCCNAGGAGGCCGAGGACGCCGCGACCGAGGCCGAGACCCCCGAGGCGACCGACGAGGCCGCCGAGCAGAAGTCCTCCGGCCAGGAGTCCTCCGGTCAGGAGCAGGCCCCGCAGGCCGAGGCCCAGCAGACGGGCGAGGGCAGCGAGATCACCCTGCCCGCCCTGGGCGAGTCCGTGACCGAGGGCACCGTGACCCGGTGGCTCAAGCAGGTCGGTGACGAGGTCGCCGTCGACGAGCCGCTGCTGGAGGTCTCCACCGACAAGGTCGACACCGAGGTCCCCTCCCCCGTGGCCGGGACCCTGCTGGAGATCCGGGTGCAGGAGGACGAGGACGCCGAGGTCGGCCAGGTCCTGGCGGTCATCGGCTCCGGCTCCGCCCCGTCCGGGGACAAGCCCGCCGAGAAGCCCGCCGCGGACACCTCCGCNCTGCTGGAGATCCGGGTGCAGGAGGACGAGGACGCCGAGGTCGGCCAGGTCCTGGCGGTCATCGGCTCCGGCTCCGCCCCGTCCGGGGACAAGCCCGCCGAGAAGCCCGCCGCGGACACCTCCGCCGAGGAGAAGCCGGCGAAGCAGTCCTCCGCCGGCGGCGAGGGCTACGAGGGTTCCTCCTCCGGGAAGCAGGAGAAGGCGCCGTCCCGCGACGAGGCCCTGGTCGAGACCGACGAGCCCGTGCTGGCCGACACCTCCGGGGACGAGCAGCAGGACGCCGCCCAGCGCGACGGCGCCCGCACCGAGAACGCGGAGGCGCCGACGGGCGACAACTCGTCCTACGTGACCCCGCTGGTGCGCAAGCTCGCCAAGAAGGAGGGCGTGGACCTCTCCGCGCTCACCGGCACCGGTGTGGGCGGCCGCATCCGCAAGCAGGACGTGCTCGCCGCCGCCGAGCAGCAGAAGAGCGCGGCCGCACCGGCCGCCGAGGCCCCGGCCGAGACGGCCGCGGCCGCCCCGGCGAAGGAGGCCGCCCCGGCCGCGCCGAAGGCGGACGCCAAGCGCGGGACCACCGAGAAGGCCCCGCGGATCCGGATGACGATCGCCCAGCGCATGCGCGAGTCGCTGCAGGAGGCCGCTCAGCTGACCCAGGTGACCGAGGTCGACATGACCCGGGTGGCCGTGCTGCGCGGCCGGGCGAAGGCGAAGTTCCAGGAGCGGGAGGGCGCCAAGCTCACCTACCTGCCGTTCTTCGCCAAGGCCGTGGCGGAGGCCCTGCAGGCCCACCCGAAGCTCAACGCCACCTTCAAGGAGGCCGAGAAGGAGATCGTCTACAACGGCTCGGAGAACATCGCCATCGCGGTGGACACCCCGAAGGGCCTGCTGGTGCCGGTCATCAAGAACGCCGGCGACCTCAACCTCGGCGGCCTGGCCAAGCAGATCGCGGACCTCGGCTCCCGGGCCAAGGACGGCAACATCACGCCGGACGACCTCACCGGCGGCACCTTCACGATCACGAACCTCGGGTCGTTCGGGGCCCTGTTCGACACCCCGATCATCAACCAGCCGCAGGTCGCGATCCTCGGCACGGGATCGATCGTGAAGCGCCCCATGGTGGTCTCCGACGCCGACGGCAACGACACCATCGCCATCCGCCAGATGTGCTACCTGTCGCTGACCTACGACCACCGCCTGGTCGACGGCGCGGACGCCGGCCGCTTCCTCCAGGCGCTCAAGGCGCGCCTGGAGGAGGGCCGCTTCGAGTCCGAGGTCGGCCTCTGACCGGCCCCGTGCCGGTCCACGGCCCCCGCTGAGCACCTGCGGAGGGTCGGCGGACGCCGAGAGGGCGTGTTCCTGGTCACAGGGGCACGCCCTCTCGGCGTCCGCCGGCGGCGCTCCGATAGGCTCGACGGCATGACCTTCCTGACCGGACTCCTCGTCTTCCTGCACCTCGTCGGCGCCGCGATCATCGTGGGCACCTGGATCTACACCATGAAGCGACCGACGGTGTCCCCCGGGCAGTTCCACGCCTCGCTGCTGAGCCTGGTGACCGGTCTTCTGCTCGTGGCGGTCTACGAGATGGGCGAGGCTGACGTCAACCACGCCAAGGTCGCCGTGAAGCTGCTGGTCGCCCTCGCCGTGGCGGTCGCCGCCTTCGTGGGCCAGCGGAGGACCAGGCGCGGGGAGACGGTCTCGACCGGTCTCGCCCACGCCGTGGGCGGGCTGGCGCTGATCAACATGGCGGTCGCCACCCTCTGGTGAGCCCCGCCCGCCACCGCACCATCGAGGACCGGACCCCCGGCGCTGCCCGTCAGCCCCGGGGGTCCTGCCGTGCCGGTTCCGGTCCGTCCGGCTCCTGCCCGTCCGGCCCCCGTCCGTTCCGCAGCTGCCCGTCCGAGCCGGTTCCCGGCGGGGCCGTCGCCCCCGCCGCAGGTTCCACCTCGGCCAGCCGCCAGCCCTGCTCCCCGTGGACCAGCTCGACGAGGACCGTCTGCACCCATCCGTCCCCGGCCGGCACCACGGACGGGACCGTGCCCGGCCCGCCGCGGTGGCCGTCCACCCGCACCTCGGCCACCAGCACGACCCCGCCCGGCGGCGCGGACCCCGCCGGCCCGTCGCGGACGCTCTCGGCCTCGAGGACGAGGCCGGGAAAACCGCCGTCCGCCCGGGCGATGGTGTCCCGGTCCGCCGCCGCGGCCCGGGCGCCGGGGGCGTACACCTCGTCCAGCAGCCGGGCGTCACCGGTGCGCAGGGCCTCTCCCCGCCGCGCCACCAGCTCTCCCAGCGCCCGCCGGGGGTCCGCGTCCTCGACGGCGTCCTGCGGCGGGTCGACGACGGACCCCGGCGCCACCGGGCCCGACCGCGCCGCAGAGGGGAACCGCGCCGGGGGCGTCGTGGCCGCCGGCGCGTTCGCCGGATCGGCCGCCGGGTCCGGCGACGGGCCGGCCCCGCCCAGGGGGAGCAGGACCGCGCCCCCGGCGGCCAGCAGCAGCGCTGCCCCGACGAGCACGGCCCGGCGGCCGCCGCCCGTCCGGACCGGCTCCGGACGGGCGGCGGCGACCCGCCGCCCGCCGGGGTCCGGCTCCTGGGCCCGCGCGAACCGGTCGGCCAGTTCCGCCGCCGTGGGCCGGGCCGAGGCGTCGGGGTCGAGGGCCGCCTCGACCGCCCGCACGAGGCCGGGCGGGGCGCCGGGGCACAGCAGGGACAGGGGCGCCCGCCGCGCCTCCCGGGCCGGGGCCCGCCCGGTGAGCGCCGCCCACCCGAGGGCCCCGAGAGCGCGGACGTCCTCCTCCGGGCTCCCCGCCGCGGTGCCCGCGCGCACCGCGGCGACGTGCCCCGCGCCGTCCGCGGCCGCCGTGCGCTCCCCTGTGCTCTCCGCCGGGCCCGCGGCCGGGCTCTCCGGAGGGGCCACGGTGCCGCGGAACAGGACCTGCCGGGCGGAGAGCTCCCCGTGGCACCGGCCGAGGGCGTGCAGGGCGGCCAGGCCGGTCGCGGCGTCCCGCAGCACCGCGGCGGCCTCGGCGGGCGCCAGCCGGCCGCGCTCGGCCAGCCGGTCGGCGAGGGAGCCGCCCCGCAGGAAGTCCTCGACCAGCCCGGCCGGTGCCGCCGCCGGGCCAAGCAGGCCGCGCACGGCCACGAGACAGGCCTCGTCCCGGCCCGCCAGGGCGACCGCGAGCGACCGGAGCGCGGTCCTCGACCGGTCGCGCTCCGGTGCGGGCTCCTCCGGGCAGGGCCGCAGGACGAAGTGCTCCCCCGACCGGGCCTCCCGCACCAGCCACGATCGGCCGCCCAGGCGGCGCACCGGCTCCAGGCCGTCCTCCGGCGGGAGCCGCGGAGGCGTGTCCTCGATCCGCGTGCCGGGGAGGGGGCCCGGCCCGTCGTCCCGGACGGCCGCGGCGAGCCGCGCCCGGGCGGAGACTGACGGGGCCCGGGAGGGCTCGTGGTGGCCGCCGTGCGCGGCGGGGCGCTGCTCCATGCCCCCAGCATGCCCGCCCGTCGCCCCGGGCCGTGGGCGCCGTCCACAGCCCCCGCCCGGCGCGCGTTGTCCCCGCCGCGCGATAGGCTGGGGACATGTCCATCTGCTTCGAACGGCTCGGCTTCGACCCGCACCTCGTCGACTACCGCTCGGCGCTCGAGCTGCAGAAGAACGTGCACCGGGAGGTCGTCGCGGGCGAGCGGGACAACACCGTGCTGCTGCTGGAGCACCCCCCGGTCTACACGGCTGGACGGCGCGCCGAGCCCCACGAGTACCCCACCGACGGGACCGAGGTCGTGGAGATCGGACGCGGGGGCAAGCTCACCTACCACGGCCCGGGGATGCTCGTGGGCTATCCCGTCGTCCGGCTGACCACGCCCATCGACGTCGTGCGCTTCGTGCGCCTGCTCGAGGAGATCATCATCGCTGTCGTCGCGGACCTCGGGGTGGAGGCCACCACCGTGGCGGGACGCTCCGGGGCCTGGGTGCTCGCGGACGAGCACGGGCCGGACCGCAAGATCGCCGCCATCGGCGTGCAGGTCTCCAAGCGGGTCACCATGCACGGCTTCGCCCTGAACTGCTCCAACGACCTGCGGCCGTTCGGCAGGATCATCCCCTGCGGCATCACGGACGCCTCCGTCACGAGCCTCTCGCAGGAGACGGGCCGGCTCGTGACCCCGGAGACGGTGGTCGCGCGCGTGGAGCAGGAAATATCCGCCCGCCGGGACGAGTTGTGCGAACAGTTCGTCCCGTCAGGGACCCCGGGTCCGCTGCCCTGGCCCACCGCCGTCAGCTGACCTGCGCCGCCCCCGGGACCGCCGGGACCGTGAGCGCACCACCGTCGACATCTCGACAAGGAGACCGACCATGACCGTTGCCCCCGAGGGCCGCCGCCTGCTGCGCGTCGAGGCGCGCAACGCCGAGACGCCGATCGAGAAGAAGCCGTCCTGGCTGAAGAACACCGCACGGATGGGCCCCGAGTTCCAGGAGCTGAAGTCGCTGGCCCGCGGCAAGGGCCTGCACACCGTGTGCGAGGAGGCTGGCTGTCCCAACATCTACGAGTGCTGGGAGGACCGGGAGGCCACGTTCCTGATCGGCGGATCCAAGTGCACCCGCCGCTGCGACTTCTGCGACATCGCCACCGGCAAGCCGGACCTGCTGGACGTCACCGAGCCCCGCAAGGTGGCCGAGTCCGTCAAGGAGCTGGGCCTGCGCTACGCGACCGTGACGGGCGTGGCCCGTGACGACCTCGACGACGGCGGCGCCTGGCTCTACGCGGAGACCATCCGCGCGATCCACACGCTGAACCCGAACACCGGTGTGGAGATCCTGATCCCCGACTTCCAGGGCAAGC
This sequence comes from Kocuria sp. UCD-OTCP, assembly GCF_000349605.1. Taxonomy (NCBI): domain Bacteria; kingdom Bacillati; phylum Actinomycetota; class Actinomycetes; order Micrococcales; family Micrococcaceae; genus Kocuria; species Kocuria sp. UCD-OTCP. Next base: position 11,899 of record NZ_AOSQ01000037.1, on the reverse strand, counting down.
CGGACCGGCTGCAGCAGGTCATCGACGCCGCGCCGGAGGTCTTCGCGCACAACGTCGAGACGGTCCCGCGCATCTTCCGCCAGATCCGGCCCGCGTTCACCTACGAGCGCTCCCTGGACGTCATCACCCAGGGCAAGGACGCCGGGATGATCACCAAGTCCAACCTCATCCTCGGCATGGGCGAGACGAACCAGGAGATCTACGAGGCGCTGTGCGACCTCAACGACGCCGGGTGCGACATCATCACGCTCACCCAGTACCTGCGCCCCTCCCCGCTGTTCCACCCGATCGACCGGTGGGTCAAGCCCGAGGAGTTCGTGGAGCTCTCCGAGATGGCCGAGGAGATCGGCTTCCTGGGCGTCATGGCCGGCCCCATGGTCCGCTCCTCCTACCGCGCCGGCCGGCTGTGGGCCCGCGCCATGGAGAAGTCGGGCCGGGCGATCCCGGAGCACCTGGCGCACATCGAGGACACCGGCAGCGCCTCCCAGGAGGCCTCCTCGCTCGTCCAGCGACTCCGCTGAGGTCCGGCGGGGCGCGGCCCCGCCCACCCGCTAAACTGGAGGACGGACCACGGCCGGGCGCCCTGACGCCCTGACGCCGCGGGTCCCCCGGAACACCGCCACCGCACCACAGGACGAGGTCTCACCGTGTCACCTTCCCACGCCAAGTCGCGCCCCGCGTCGCGATCCACCTCCCCCGGGAAGCCGGCGGGCAAGCCGGCCGGGAAGCCCACCCGGGCGCAGAAGCGCGAGGCGAAGAAGCAGCGGAAGGCGACCAAGGGGCCCGGCTTCCTCGGCCAGATCAAGCAGGTCTTCAAGATGACCCGCGAGGTCGAGCCCAACATCGGCTGGTGGATGCTGCTGATCGGCCTCGGGGTGCTGCTGGTCTTCCTGCTCATCGGCGCGCTCCTCGGCAACTGGATCACCGGGCTGCTCATCGGCCTGCCGTTCGCCCTGCTGGCCGCCTCCTTCTACCTGTCCCGGCGGGCCGAGCGCGCCGCGTTCGCCCGGATCGAGGACCAGCCCGGGGCCGCCGGCGCCGCGCTGTCCGCGCTGCGTCGCGGCTGGATCGTGGAGGACAAGCCGGCCGCCATGGACCCGCGCACCCGCGACCTCATCTTCCGGGCCATCGGCCGGCCCGGGGTGGTCCTCGTGACCGAGGGCCCCGCGGGGCGGGTCGACAAGCTCGTCGCCAAGGAGCGCCGCCGGATCGGCCCCGTGATCCAGAACGTGCCGATCCACGTCATCAAGACCGGCAAGGGCGAGGGGCAGGTCCCGCTGCGGGAGCTGTCCAAGCGGATGAAGAAGCTCGACAAGAAGCTCACCCAGCAGGAGGTGCAGACCGTGCACAAGCGGATCAGCACCCTGGGCAACCGCCTGCCGATCCCCAAGGGCGTGGACCCGATGCGCGCCCGCCCGGACCGCCGGGCCATGCGCGGCCGCTGAGCCGCAGGCCCCGCGTCACGCATCACGACACGCACGGAGCCCCCCGCCTTCCTCGGAAGGCGGGGGGCTCCGTCGTCGTGGTGCCGGGTGCCGCGCCCGGCGCTGCGCTCAGCGCGTGCGGACGAGGATCGTCTCTGCCGCCCGGTCGTGCAGGCCGCGCTGGTCCGGGTCGAACACGACCGCCGGGATCACGAGGCACAGCAGGAGGGAGCGGACCGCGGCGCGGGCGAACCCCGCCGGGCGACCCGCCAGCGCCTGCACCTGGAAGCCCAGGAGCAGGTGCCCGGGGGTGTGACCGGTCGCGCCGACCAGCAGCACGTTGAGCACGAACAGGAACGCCAGGGTCATCAGGCCCTGCTCGTTCCACTGGGGCACGAGCCACTCCGCGAGGCCCCAGCACAGGAACCAGTCCACCACCAGGGCCACGATCCGCCGCCCCACGCGTCCCACGGAGCCCGGCCCGTGCTCCGGTCGCCCGAGGCGCTGCCCCGGGTACTGCTGCCGGCCGGTCCCCGGTCCCTCGAGCCACGAGCCCACGTCACGTCTGTCGATCATCCCCTCAGGGTATCGGGGCGGGACTCCCCTAGACTGACGGGAGACCGTGGCTCCCCGGCGGTCCTCCGCGTAACACCGAGGAAACACCCGGGACACGGAGCCTTAATGCCCGGTCCGTAGCGTTGTCCCCGGAAACGGACGCCGCACGAGCATTCCCGGCACGGCGGTCCAGCCCACCTAACAAGGAGAACAGCACATGTTCCAGACACCCGAGGAAGTCCTCACGTTCATCAAGGACGAGGAGATCGTCTTCGTCGACGTCCGGTTCACGGACATGCCCGGCGTGCAGCAGCACTTCAACCTCCCCGCCAAGTCCGTGGACGACGACTTCTTCGAGCACGGGCAGCTGTTCGACGGCTCCTCCATCCGGGGCTTCCAGGGCATCGCCGAGTCCGACATGCAGCTCATCCCGGACCCGACGTCGGCCTTCGTGGACCCGTTCCGCGTCGAGAAGACCCTCGTGGTCACCTGCTCGATCGTGAACCCCCGCACCGGGGAGCCCTACCACCGCGACCCCCGCGGCGTCGCCGAGCGCGCCGAGGCGTACATGGCGTCGACCGGCATCGCGGACGTCGCCAACTTCGCCTCCGAGGCCGAGTTCTTCATCTTCGAGGACGTCCGCTACGACATCCAGCCGCAGGGCTCCTTCTACGCCATCGACTCCGACGAGGCCGCCTGGAACACCGGGCGCAAGGAGGAGGGCGGCAACCTGGGCAACAAGACCGCCACCAAGGGCGGCTACTTCCCGGTCTCCCCGGTCGACAAGCAGGCCGACCTGCGCGACGCGATGTGCGTGGCCCTGGACGAGGTGGGCCTCGAGGTCGAGCGCTCCCACCACGAGGTGGGCGCTCCCGGTCAGGCCGAGATCAACTACAAGTTCAGCACCCTCACCCGGGCGGCCGACGACCTGCAGAAGTTCAAGTACGTCATCAAGAACACCGCGGACGCCTTCGGCAAGTCGGCCACGTTCATGCCCAAGCCCGTCTACAACGACAACGGCTCCGGGATGCACTGCCACCAGTCCCTGTGGAAGGGCAGCGAGCCGCTGTTCTACGACGAGAAGGGCTACGCGGGCCTGTCCGACATCGCCCGCTGGTACATCGGCGGCCTCCTGGAGCACTCCTCGGCCGTGCTGGCCTTCACCAATCCGACGGTGAACTCCTACCGCCGCCTGGTCAAGGGCTTCGAGGCGCCGGTCAACATGGTGTACTCGCAGGGCAACCGCTCCGCCGGCATCCGCATCCCGATCACGGGCACCAACCCGAAGGCCAAGCGCCTCGAGTTCCGCGCCCCGGACCCCTCGTGCAACCCGTACCTGGCGTTCGCCGCCCAGCTGATGGCGGGCCTCGACGGCATCCGCAACCGCATCGAGCCGGCCGACCCGATCGACAAGGACCTCTACGAGCTGCCCGCCGAGGAGGCCAAGGACATCAAGAAGGCCCCGGCCTCGCTCGAGGAGGCGCTGCTGGCCCTCGAGGCGGACCACGAGTTCCTGCTCGCCGGTGACGTCTTCACCGAGGACACCATCCAGTCCTGGATCGAGTACAAGCGCGAGTTCGAGCTCAAGCCGCTGTCCGTGGTCCCGCACCCGCTGGAGTTCTCGATGTACTACGGCGTCTGAGCCACAGATTCGACCGTTGCACGGGGAAGGCCCCGGACCCCACGAAGGGGTCCGGGGCCTTCCCCGTGCCGCCGACAGTCCGACGACGACACCGTCGGTGGCCGCCGACGATGGCAGCCATCAGTGGCCGTAGAAGAGCCGCTCGAACACGGCGCGGGCCTTGCGGGTGGTGCGCAGGTAGTCCTCCTCGAGCCGGCCGGCGCAACCGTGGGGGTACCCGCACCAGCGGGCCACCGCCTCGAGGTCGGCCCGCTTGGCGGGCAGGGCGTCGGAGCGGCGCCCGGTCCGCAGGACGTTGCCGTTGCGCACCGCCGTGGCCAGCCGCCACGCGGCGGACAGGGCCAGGGCGTCCTCGGCGCTCACGAGACCGGCCTCCTCGGCGGCGTGCAGGGCCAACAAGGTGTTCGTGGTCCGCAGCCCCTGGATCCGGTGCCCGTGCTGGAGCTGCAGCGTCTGGACGAGCCACTCGACGTCCGAGAGCCCGCCGCGGCCCAGCTTCAGGTGCCGGGCCGGGTCCGCGCCGCGCGGCATCCGCTCGTTCTCCACGCGGGCCTTCATCCGCCGGATCTCCAGCAGCTGGCGCTCCGTGAACTCCGCCGGGTAGCGCAGCGGGTCCACGACCCGCCGGAACGCGTCGGCCAGCTCGTCGCTGCCGGCCAGGGGCAGCGCCCGGGTGAGCGCCTGGAACTCCCAGGTCTGCGCCCACCGGGCGTAGTACTCGGCGTAGGACTCGACGGAGCGCACCATGGGCCCCTGCTTGCCCTCGGGGCGCAGGTCGTTGTCGATCTCCAGCACGCGCTCCGCCACGATGGGCGGCGTGCAGGGCGCCTTGAGCAGCTGCACCATCCGCTGCAGCAGGGTCTCGGCCTGCTCCCGGGCCGCGGCGGGGTCCGCGTCCCCCACCGGGGCGTAGACGTACATGACGTCGGCGTCGGAGCCGTAGCCGATCTCCCGCCCGCCCTGCCGGCCCATCGCGACGACGAGGACGTCGGCGAGCCGGCCGGCCCGGTCGTAGACCTCCCGCTCGGCCACGTGCAGGGCGCCCAGGACGCAGACCCGGTCGATGTCGGACAGCGCCGCCACGACCTGCTCGACGTCGAGCAGTCCGGAGGTGTCCGCGAGCGCGACGCGCAGCTCCTCGCGGCGGCGGATGAGGCGGATCATCCGCACGGCCTCCCCGGGGTCGGGGTGACGGGCCATCTGGGCGCGGATCTCGCTCCATAGCGTCTCGAAGGACACCGGGCACAGCTCGTCGTCCTGGCCGAGCCAGGCGGTCGCCTCCGGAGAGTTCTCCAGCAGGTCGGTGACGTACCGGGAGCTGGAGAGGATCTGGCACAGGCGTTCGGCGGCGGCGTTCGAGTCGCGGAGCAGGCGCAGGAACCATGGGGTGGTCCCGAGGGACTCGGAGAGCCGCCGGAAGCCCAGCAGCCCGGCGTCGGCGTCGACGCCGTCGGCCAGCCAGGCCAGGAGCACGGGCAGCAGGGTGCGCAGGATCTCGGCCCGCCGGCTGACGCCGCGGGTGAGCGCCTCGATGTGGCGCACGGCGGCCTTCGGGTCCCGGTAGCCGAGCGCGGCGAGCCGGTCCCGCACCGACTCCGCCGAGAGCTGGGTGTCGGTCTCGGGCAGGTGGGCGAGCGCGGCCAGCAGCGGCCGGTAGAAGATCCGCTCGTGCATCCCCCGGACGCTGCGCTTGACCTTGCGCCACTCCTCGAGCAGCGAGTCGCCGGAGGGGCGGGCGGTGTCCGCGGCGCCGCGCAGGGAGCGGGCAATGACCGTGAGCTCCTGCTCGCCCCGCGGCATGAGGTGGGTGCGGCGCAGCCGGAACAGCTGGATGCGGTGCTCCAGGAGGCGCAGCCAGCGGTAGTGGGCGGAGAACTGCTCGCTGTCCCGGCGGCCGATGTAGCCGCCCTCGGAGAGCGCGGCCAGGGACTCGGTCGTGGCCTGGGTCCGGACCCGCTCGTCCGTGCGCCCGTGCACCAGCTGGAGGAGCTGGACGGTGAACTCGACGTCGCGCAGCCCGCCGGGGCCCAGCTTGATCTGGCGCTCGCCCTCGGCGGCCGGGATGTTGTCGGTGACCCGCCGGCGCATGGCCTGCACGGACTCGACGAAGCCCTCGCGCCCGGAGCTGCGCCACACGAACGGCTCGATGGCCTTGCGGTAGGCCGCCCCGAGCTCCGGGTCCCCGGCCACGGGCCGGGCCTTGAGCAGGGCCTGGAACTCCCAGGACTCGGCCCACCGTTCGTAGTAGCGCACGTGCGAGTCCAGGGTGCGCACGAGCGGCCCGTCCTTGCCCTCGGGCCGGAGGTTGGCGTCCACCTCCCACAGCGGGGGCTCCGCGCCGCGGGCCATGAGCGCCCGGGCGGTGCCCGTGGCGAGGGCCGTGGCGATGACGGTGGCCTCCGCCCCGTCCAGGGGCTCCGCGCCGTCCGGGTCCTCGACGGCCATGACGTGGACGACGTCGACGTCGGAGATGTAGTTGAGCTCCCGGGCGCCGCACTTGCCCATCCCGATCACGGCGAGCCGCACCCGGTCGACGGTCTCGGGGGCCCAGGTCCCCGCCGCCTCCGCCCGGGAGACGGCGAGCGCCCCCTCGAGGGCCGCGGCGGCCAGGTCGGCGAGCTGGCGGCCCACCGCGGGCATGTGGTCGGCGGGGTAGAGGGCCCCGACGTCCCGGATCGCGATGCGCGTCAGCTCCCGCCGGTAGGCCGCGCGCAGGGCGCTGCAGGCGGCGTCACCGGTCCCGGAGGCCACCGGGGTCCGGGCGGCGGGGTCCGCGCCGACCGCCGTCAGCAGCGCGTCGCGGAACTGCTCGCCGGGGATCTCCGCCGGCTCGGCGGCGGCGGGCTCCGCGAGCAGGTCCAGGTGCTCGGGGCGCCGGAGCAGGAACTCCCCGAGCGCCTCGGAGGAGCCCAGTAGCCGGAACATGGCCTCGGAGGCCTCAGGGCCGGCGTTGATCCGCTCGGCGAGCTCCGGGGAGCCCTCGAGGAGCCGGACGGTGAGCCGCAGGGCGACATCGGGCGAGGCCGCCAGGGCCAGACCCTCCAGCAGCCGGTCGAGGTCGACCTCGGCGAGCTCCGGGAAGCCGAGCCAGCGCTGGGCGTTGCCCGTGTCCGCGAAGCCGACCTTGATGAGACGGCCGGACGGGACGGTGCCCGCCGGGGCCGCGGACTGGGGAGGGTGTGTCATGGGACGGTCCGTCCGGGGTCAGAGGATGCCGAGGTTGTTCTTGAGCTCGAAGTGCGTGACGACCCGGCGGTAGTCGTTCCAGTCGCGGCGCTTGTTGCGCAGGAAGTAGTCGTAGACCTGCTCCCCGAGCAGCTCGGCCATGAACTCCGACTCCTCGGTCTCCCGGATGGCGTCGTACAGGCTCGAGGGCAGCGGGTTGTGGCCGAGGGCGCGGCGCTCCGCGGAGCTCATCGCCGCGACGTCGTCCAGCTCCACGGGCGGGAGCTCGTACTCGTTCTCGATGCCCCGCAGACCCGCGGCCAGCAGCGCGGCGTAGGAGAGGTAGGGGTTCGTGGCGGAGTCGATGCCGCGGTACTCGATGCGCGCGGCCTGCACCTTGTCCGGCTTGGACAGGGGCACCCGCACGAGCGCGGAGCGGTTGTTGTGGCCCCAGGACTGGTAGGAGGGGGCCTCTCCCCCGCCCCACAGCCGCTTGTAGGAGTTGACGAACTGGTTGGTCACCGACGTGAACTCGGGGGCGTGACGCAGGATGCCGGCGATGAAGTGCCCGGCCGTGCGGGAGAGGCGGAACTCGGACCCGGCCTCGAAGAAGGCGTTGGTGTCCCCCTCGAAGAGCGAGAAGTGGGTGTGCATGCCGGAGCCGGGGTGCTCGGTGAACGGCTTGGGCATGAAGGTCGCGTACAGCCCCTGCGAGAGCGCGACCTCCTTGATGACCGTGCGGAACGTCATGATGTTGTCGGCCGTCTGCAGGGCGTCGGCGTAGCGCAGGTCGATCTCGTTCTGCCCGGGGCCGGCCTCGTGGTGGGAGAACTCGACGGAGATCCCGACGGCCTCCAGCATGTTCACGGCCTTGCGCCGGAAGTCCTGCACCACGCCGCCCGGCACGTGGTCGAAGTACCCCTCGTGGTCCACGGGCGTGGGCCGGCCCTCGGCGTCGAGGTCCGCGGACTTCAGCAGGTAGAACTCGATCTCCGGCGCCGTGTAGCAGGTGAAGCCCATGTCCGAGGCCTTCTCCAGGACCCGCTTGAGCACCCCGCGCGGGTCCGAGGACGAGGGCTCGCCGTCCGGGGTGAGGATGTTGCAGAACATCCGGGCGGTGGGCTCCGTCTCGCTGCGCCAGGGCAGGATCTGGAACGTGGACGGGTCCGGCTGCAGGAGCATGTCCGCCTCGGAGACCCGCGACAGGCCCTCGATGGAGGAGCCGTCGAAGCCGAGCCCCTCCTCGAAGGCCGCCTCGACCTCGGCGGGGGCCAGGGCCACCGACTTGAGGCTCCCGACGACGTCCGTGAACCACATGCGCACGAAGCGCACGTCGCGCTCCTCGATGGTCCTGAGGACGAACTCCTGCTGACGGTCCATGGTTGTCTTCCTCGTCTTCCTGCCCGGGAGTGCTGTGCCGCCCGGGCACGCCTGCTGTCCCGCCCACTCTAACGCGCTGTCCCGCCGCGCCCGCCGGACCGGACGGCGCGGACGGGCGCGCCCGATAGGGTGGGGCCATGACCCAGGAGACACCCCGTCCGGCACCGGGCGCGCTGGACGTGCGCCGGGTGCGCACGCACCACCTGCGCGAGGCCAAGCGCCGTGACGAGAAGTTCACGATGCTCACGTGCTACGACGCCCTGACGGCGGCGATCTTCGACGCGGCCGGCGTCGACTCGCTGCTGGTCGGGGACTCCGCGGGCAACAACGTCCTGGGCCACTCCAGCACCCTGCCCGTCACCGTGGACGAGCTGCTGCCGATGTGCCGTGCCGTGTCCGGCGCCGTCGAGCGCGCGTTCGTGGTGGTGGACCTGCCCTTCGGCTCCTACGAGGCCTCCCCCGAACAGGCGGTGGCCACCGCGGTGCGCTTCCTCAAGGAGGGCGGCGCGCACGCGGTGAAGCTCGAGGGCGGGGCGTGGTTCGCCCCCCACGTCCGGGCCATGGTCCAGGCCGGGGTGCCCGTCGTGGCCCACATCGGCTTCACCCCGCAGAGCGAGCACGCCCTGGGCGGGTACCGGGTGCAGGGGCGCGGCGACGACGCGCGCACGCTCGTGGAGGACGCCCGCGCCCTCGAGGCCGCCGGGGCCTTCTGCCTGGTGATGGAGATGGTCCCGGCGGAGGCCGCCGCGGCCGTGGACGCCGCCCTGGAGATCCCGACCGTGGGCATCGGGGCCGGGCCCGCGACCACCGGCCAGGTGCTCGTGTGGCAGGACATGCTGGGGCTGCGCCGGGGCCGGATGCCGCGCTTCGTCCGGCAGTACGCGGACCTGCACGGGGTGGTCTCCGACGCCGTGGGCCGCTACGTCGAGGACGTGCGCTCGGGGGCCTTCCCGGCCCCGGAGCACGGCTTCTGAGCCGCCGCGCCCGGCGCACCGTTCCGGGGCGCCCCGGCCGTCGGGGTGCTGCGCCCGCGGCGGATCAGCCCTCCTCGAAGGCGCGGTCCTCCTCGTCCCACTGCCGGGTGCGCTCCGCGGCGAGCTTCAGCGCGTTCTGCGCCTCCTCGCGCGTGGCGTAGGGCCCGAGCAGCTTGCGGTAGTCCGACTGCGGGCCCTCCTCGACCTGGTGGGTGTAGGTGTTGAACCAGTACTCGGCCATGACCTCTCCTCTCGACGGCCGCCGGGCCCCGGTGACCGGACCGGCCCCGTGCCCGGCGCGCTAGGGTAGATCCTAGGCCCGGACCGGCCCGGACGGGGCCGGCCCACCCGATCCAGGAGGTCCAGACCCCCGTGCCCACGCACAACCTCACCGCTCCCGCCCCCGGCGGCACCGCCCCCGTCGGCGCCCTCGCCCCCGGCGCCGTGACCCCCGGCCGGCCCGTGCCGGCGTCCATCCCCCGCCCCGAGTACGTGGGCCGGGCGGAGCCGGACGAGGGCCGCGGCGGCAACGTCTACACCCCGGACGAGATCGAGCTCATCCGCGCGGCGGGCCGGATCGCGGCGCGCGCCCTGCAGGAGGCCGGCCGGGCCGCCGTGCCGGGCACGACCACGGACGAGCTCGACCGGATCGCCCACGAGTACCTGTGCGACCACGGGGCCTACCCCTCCTGCCTGGGGTACCGGGGCTTCCCCAAGTCCATCTGCACGTCCCTCAACGAGGTGATCTGCCACGGCATCCCCGACTCCACGGTGCTGGAGGAGGGCGACATCATCAACCTGGACGTCACGGCCTACAAGGACGGCTTCCACGGCGACACCAACCGGATGTTCCTGGTGGGCGAGGTCGACGAGCAGTCCCGCCTGCTGGTCGAGCGCACCGAGGAGGCCCTGAACCGGGCCGTCAAGGCCGTCCGCCCGGGCCGGGAGATCAATGTCATCGGCCGCGTCATCGAGAAGTACGCCCGGCGCTTCGACTACGGCGTGGTGCGGGACTTCACCGGCCACGGGGTGGGCCGGGAGTTCCACTCCGGGCTGATCGTCCCCCACTACGACGCCGCGCCGTCCTACTCCACCCCGATGGTCCCGGGCATGGTCTTCACGATCGAGCCCATGCTGACCCTGGGCACGATCCAGTGGGAGCAGTGGGACGACGACTGGACCGTGACCACGCGCGACCGGCGGCGCAGCGCGCAGTTCGAGCACACCATGGCCGTCACCGAGGACGGGGCGGACGTCCTCACCCTTCCGTAGGCCCTGCCGTAGACTGCCCACTGATCATCCGACCACGGCCCCACGAGAGGACCGCCCCATGACCACACCAGACCGCGACGTCGCCGCCGTCCCGAACCGCCGCGTCATCGGCATCGACTTCGGCGGCACCGGGACCAAGGGCGGGATCGTGGACCTCGACACGGGCGAGCTCGTCGGCGAGCGCTTCCGGATCGCCACGCCCCGCCCGGCCACCCCCGAGAAGGTCGCGGAGGTGATGCAGCAGATCGTCGCGGAGCTGCAGTCCCGTCCCGAGGCTCCCGCTCCCGACTCGCCCGTGGGCATCGTCTTCCCGGCGATCATCAAGGAGGGCGTGGCCCTGTCCGCGGCGAACATCGACAAGTCCTGGATCGGCACGGACGTCGACGGCCTCATGACCGAACGGCTCGGCCGTCCGGTCGAGGCCCTCAACGACGCCGACGCCGCGGGGCTGGCCGAGGCCGTCTACGGCGCCGGACGGGGCGTCAAGGGCCTGGTCATCGTGATCACCCTGGGCACCGGGATCGGCTCCGCCCTGATCCTCAACGGCAAGCTCGTCCCGAACGCCGAGCTGGGGCACCTGGAGATCGACGGCCACGACGCCGAGACGAAGGCGTCCGCCGCCGCGCGCGAGCGCGAGGACATGCCGTGGAAGAAGTGGGCGACCACCCGCCTGCAGCGCTACTTCAGCCACGTGGAGTTCCTGTTCTCGCCCAACCTGTTCGTGGTCGGCGGCGGGGTGTCGAAGAAGGCGGAGAAGTTCCTCCCCTTCATCGAGCTGCGCACGCCCGTGAAGGTCGCCGAGCTCCGCAACAACGCCGGGATCGTGGGCGCCGCCCTGTGGGCCGGCATCCCGCACGCGCCCGAGAGCTGAGCCCGGTCCGACGACGACGCCCGGTCACCTCCGCGAGGAGGTGACCGGGCGTCGTCGTGACCGGGCGGGAACGATCCGGCCGGGGGCAGAAAAAAACCCGCCGGGGGCCGCGGCTTCCCCTCCGCAGCCCCCGGCGGGAGCTTGTTGTGGACCCCACTCTACGGTCCTCATCCGGCCTGCGGCAAGGGACACGCCGGGACGTGGCGGCCGGAGCCGGTGCACCGCACGGGCGGGTCGTCAGAGCAGCCTCGGCTGGGACACGCCCTCGAGGCCCTTGCCCCGCGGCCGCCGGCCGCTGCGCTTCCGGGCGGCGCCGATGGGCTCCACGGTGGCGGGGATGGTCTGCTGCCCGGTCTGCTCGGCCTGCTGCCGGCGCAGGAGGTCGATCGCCTCCTCGAAGTCCCCCAGGCCGTCGAAGGCCTGGTAGACGCTGGCGAAGCGCAGGTACGCCACGACGTCCAGCCGGCGGAGCGGGGCCAGGATCGCGAGCCCCACCTCGTGCGCCTCGATCTCCGCGGCGCCCAGCGCCCGGATCGTCTCCTCGACCTCCTGGGCGAGCATCGCGAGGTCGTCCTCGCTCACCGGCCGCCCCTGGCAGGCCTTGCGCACCCCGTTG
>NZ_AOSQ01000036.1:0-38044 GCF_000349605.1 Kocuria sp. UCD-OTCP | reverse complement strand
GACGTGTGCTCTTCCGATCTCATCCCCACCATGGAGATGTAGCCGCCCAGCGGGACCGCCTTGAGCCCGTACTCCGTCTCGCCGCGCCGGCGGGAGAGCACGGTGCGCCCGAAGCCGACCATGTACTGCGTGACGCGCACGCCGAAGAGCTTGGCCGGCACGAGGTGGCCGATCTCGTGGAGGGCGATGGAGACCGCGATGGCGGCGGCGGCCAGCAGCACGCCCACGAGGAACAGCACGACACCCATCCGTCGGACCTCCCGGGATCGTCGAGGGACCCCGGCGGGCGCCGGGGACGTCGGGGCCGTGCGCTCGGCACGGCGAGGACCAGTCTGCACCACGATCCTGGACGTCGGGCACCGGGCGCACCAGGGCACGACGACGGCCGGTGCCCTCCCGGGAGGGAGGCGCACCGGCCGTCGGAGGGCTGCGGGGCGGGGCGCCTCAGCGGCGCAGGATCCGGCGGGCCAGCCGGTTGCCCACCACCTGCACGAGCTGGACCAGGACCACGATGACGGCGACCGCCGCCCACGTGACCTCGTCGTTGAACCGCTGGTAGCCCAGGCGCAGGGCGAAGTCGCCCAGGCCGCCGGCGCCGATGGCACCGGCCATCGCCGACATGTCCGTGATGCCGATGACCAGGAACGTGTAGCCGAGCACCAGGGGGCCCAGCGCCTCGGGCAGGATCACCGTGGTGATGATCCGGCCGCGGGAGACGCCCATGGAGCGGGCCGCCTCCACGACCCCGGGGTCCACGCTCATGAGGTTCTGCTCGACGATGCGCGCCACCGCGAACATGGCCCCGATGGTCATCGCGAAGATCGCGGCATTGGGCCCCAGCCGGGTCCCGACGACCCCCTGGGTCACCGGTCCCAGCGCGGCCAGCAGGATGATGAACGGGATCGGCCGGACGAAGTTCACCACGAGGTTGAGGCCCTCGTGCACCGCCCGGTTCTCCAGGATGTTGCCCCGGCGGGTGACGTAGAGGCCGACGCCCACGAGCAGACCGAGCAGGCCGGCGAGCAGCAGCGTGACCGCCACCATGTAGAGGGTCTCCCCGAGCGCGGACAGCAGCTCGGGTCCCAGGACGGACCAGTCGTTCACGCGGCCACCTCTCTCAGGGTCGTGATGCGGGACATCTCGTCGACCACGGCCTGCACGGCCGCGTCCGCACCGGTCAGCTCGAAGGTCAGGGACCCGAACGACTGCTCCTGGAGCACGCTGATCCCGCCGTAGGCGATGGTGAAGCGGACCCCGCGGGCGGCGCCGTCCGAGAGCACCCCGCCGATGTCCACGCCGTCGCCGACGTCCACGATCACCAGGCGCCCCCGGTGGGCGCGGCGCAGCCGCTCGACCTCACGGGCGTCGGGCACCGAGTGCAGGACGGAGGAGACGAAGCGGCGGGCGGTCTCGGTGCGGGGCCGGGCGAAGATGTCCACGGTGGAGCCGTGCTCCACGACCTTCCCGTCCTGCATCACGGCCACGCGGTCGGCGATCGCGCGGACCACGTCCATCTCGTGGGTGATGATCACGATCGTGATCCCGAGCTCCCGGTTGACCCGCTGCAGCACCTGCAGCACCTCCTGGGTGGTCTCCGGGTCGAGGGCGCTCGTCGACTCGTCGGCCAGGAGCAGCTTCGGGCTGGTCGCCAGGGCGCGGGCGATGCCCACGCGCTGCTTCTGCCCGCCGGAGAGCTGCTCCGGGTAGTTGCCGGCGCGGGCGGCGAGGCCCACGAACTCGAGCAGCTCGGCCACCCGCGCCCGGCGCTTCTCCTTCGGCCAGCCGGCCCGCTTGAGCGGATACTCGACGTTGCCGGCGACGGTGCGGGAGGTGAAGAGGTTGAACTGCTGGAAGATCATCCCGATCTCCTGCCGCACGGGCGCCAGCTCGGTCTCGCGCCGGCCGGCCACCTCGAAGCCCTCCACGGTCAGGGAGCCCGAGGACACGGGCTCGAGCCCGTTGATCAGGCGCACGAGGGTGGACTTGCCCGCCCCGGAGTAGCCGATCACGCCGAAGATCTCGCCGCGGCGGACGTCGAGGGTGACGTCGTCGACCGCGAGCACCTCGCGCGCCGCCCGCCCCGAGCCGGTGCGGAAGGTCTTGGAGACGTTGCGGAAGGAGACGAGCACCTCGTCCGGGCGCCCGGGTGCGGGCGGCCCGGCGGGGACCGCCGCGCTCACTGCTCCTGGTCCTTCAGCTCCTGCTGGTAGCGCGCGGTCAGCTCCTGGAGCTCCTCCGGCTCCAGCTGCAGCGGCACGGCGGTGTCCTTGGTCTCCTCCATCTCGGCGTCGAGCACGGCCTGCTCGTGGTAGAGGTCCGCGACCTGCCGGAGGGTCTCGTCGTCGGCGAGCTCCTCCGTGGTGGTGAAGAGGTTGACGTAGGCGCGGGAGCCCTCGGACTCGGGGTCGTCCTGGGCGAGCGCGGACTGCGGGTCGATGTCGGCCCGCGAGAGGAAGTCGTTGTTGATGACCGAGCCGGCCACCGAGTCGAGCGAGAGCACCGTCTGCTCCGCGGAGACCGGGGTGACCCGCACCGTGGAGGCCTCGGTGTCGACGTCGAGCTCGGTGGGGATGAGGGTGTCGCTTCTCAGCTCCACGAGACCTGCGGCCTCGAGCACGAGCAGGGCCCGGGAGAGGTTCACGGCGTCGTTGGGCACCGCGATCTCGTCGCCCTCCTGGAACTGCTCCACGGAGTCGTACTGGTTGGAGTACAGGCCCAGCGGGTAGATCGAGGTCGAGCCGATCGGGGTGATGGAGCCGCCGGCCGCGTTGTTGTAGTCGGCGAGGAACGGGACGTGCTGGAACCAGGTCATCTCCACGTCACCGGACTCGGTGGCGGGGTTCGGCTGGTTGTAGTCGGAGAAGTCGACGTACTCGACGGTGATGCCCTGCTCCTCGGCCACCCTCTGGAGGGCATCGTGGGTCGGGTCGGTGCCCACCACGCCGATGGTGACCTTGTCGTCGGCCAGCACGCCCTCGCCGGAGGACTCCCCGGCGGAGCCGCCGCAGGCGGTGAGGGCGAGGCCGAGGGTCGTGGCCAGGGCGAGGAAGGGGAGGCGCTGCAATCGCATGTGGTGCCTTTCCGTGGGTCCGGGGTGTCGGAGGTCTCCACCGGGGCCAACGGGTCCGGCGGCCACGGTCGAGGGCGCGCCGGAGAGCGCGTGCGCGGTCGGACCGTACTTGCCGCCGGCCGTCGTCGGCCGGTGCCGGATGGTTCACCTGGGGCACCCCACTACGGGAGAGGGTTGCCGCCCAGCAAGCCAGGGCTGCACGCTGGGACTCGTCATCCGCCCGACAGACTAGCACGTGCGGCGGGGCCGGGCCCGGCCCGGTCAGCGGGCGAGGACCTCGCGGGCCCGCCCGCGGGCCCAGCGCTCGGCCGCCAGCACGGCCTCGAGCTCCAGCGGGCCGACGTCGTCGTGCTCGCCCAGCACCGCCTCGACCGTGTCCACGATGGCGGGGAACCGGATCCGGCCGTCGTGGAAGGCGTGCACCGCCTCCTCGTTGGCCGCGTTGAACACGGCGGGGAAGGTCCCGCCCCGCTCCCCCGCAGCCTTGAGGAGCTCGACGGCGGGGAACGCCACCGGGTCGAGGGGCTCGAAGGTCCACTCCGTGGCGCGCGTCCAGTCGCACGGCAGGGCGGCCCCGGGCACCCGGTGCGGCCAGGCCAGACCGAGGGCGATGGGCAGGCGCATGTCCGGGGGCGAGGCCTGGGCGAGGGTGGAGCCGTCCACGAACTGGACCATGGAGTGCACGACCGACTGGGGGTGGACCACCACGTCGATGCGCTCGAGGGGCACGTCGAAGAGCAGGTGGGCCTCGAGCACCTCGAGGGCCTTGTTGACCATGGTCGCCGAGTTGGTCGTCACCATCAGGCCCATGTCCCACGTCGGGTGGCGCAGCGCGTCCCGGGGCGTGACCGTCTCGAGCTCCGCCCGGGACCGGCCGCGGAAGGGCCCGCCGGAGGCCGTCAGCACGAGCCGGTCCACCTCCGCGGCGGTGCCGCCGCGCAGCGCCTGCGCCAGCGCGGAGTGCTCGGAGTCCACGGGAATCAGGGCGTCCGGGTCCCCGGTGGCCGCGGCGGCTGCCTTGACCAGGGCGCCGCCGGCGATCAGGGACTCCTTGTTCGCCAGGGCGAGCCGGTGCCCGGCCCGCAGCGCCGCCAGCGTGGGGGCGAGCCCGATGGAGCCGGTGATCCCGTTGAGCACGAGGTCGGCGTCGGGGTGGGCGGCGGCCGCGGACGCGGCGTCGGGCCCGTGCACGACGTCCGGGCGGTATCCCCCGGCCCCGGCGGACGCGGCCCGGTCCGCGATGAGGCCGGCCAGCCGGGCGGCGTCCTGGGCGGTGCCGCTGGTCGCCACGAGCGCGGCGCGGGTCTCGAGGGCCTGCTCGGAGAGGAGCTCCAGGTGCCGTGGTCCGGCGGCGAGGGCGACCACGGTGAACGGGTCCGCGCCCTCGAGCTCGCGGGCGGCCCGCACGACGTCGAGCGCCTGGGTGCCGATCGAGCCCGTCGACCCGAGGACGCTGATCCGGCGGGGGCCGGCGGCGGCCAGGGCGCGCAGCTCGGGTGTCGGGCGGGTGCGGGGCGAGGTGGCGGGGGGCGTCATGGCCCCAGTATCCCCCAGCGCCACTCCTCGGTGCGGTGCCCGCAGGGGGTGCCTGCGGACGGCCCGGAACGGGCCGAGGCCCCGTCCACCGGGAGCGGTGGACGGGGCCTCGGCGACCGACGGGGGTGGGATCAGCGCGTGGCGCGACCCTTGCGGCCGGAGACCGCGCCCCAGATGAAGAGCACGATGAGGGCTCCCACGACGGCGGTGATGATGGTGCCGATGTCGAACGCGGACTCCAGGTCCCCGATGCCGATCAGCGAGCCGAGGAAGCCTCCGAGGAGGGCCCCCACGATGCCGAGGACGATCGTGACGATGATGCCGCCACCCTGGCTGCCCGGCATGATGAGCTTGGCGAGGGCGCCTGCGATGAGGCCGAGGATGATCCAGCTGATGATTCCCATGATGGCTCCTTATCCGTCCCGGGAGGGACTTTTATTGTACGCAACCGGCGAGTATCCCTGGAATACCCTGAGGTTGCTTCTGCGCCTCACCCTAGCCGACGGTCAGCCGCCTGTCTGTTCCCGTTAGCCAATCGACGCGTTCCCCCGGACGCGGACCGGCCCGCCGGAAGCCGGGGCTTCGGGCGGGCCGGTGGATCCTCCCAGGTGGGAGCGGGAATCCGTCAGTGGGCGACGGGCTTCTCGGCGCCGATGCCTGTGAGGGAGCGCACCTCCATCTCGGACTGCTTGATCGGGTCCTCGAGACGGCGCTCCGTCATGGAACCGATGAAGCCGAGCAGGAAGGAGGCCGGGATCGAGACGATGCCCGGGTTCTGCAGCGGGAACCACGCGAAGTCGGCGGTCGGGATCATCGACGTCTCGGAGCCGGACATGACCGGGGAGAAGACGATGAGGCCCACCGAGAGGATCAGGCCGCCGTACATGGACCAGACCGCGCCCCGGGTGGTGAAGCGCCGCCAGTACAGGGAGTACAGGATGGTCGGCAGGTTCGCCGAGGCCGCGACCGCGAAGGCGAGCGCCACGAGGAACGCGACGTTCTGGCCCTGGGCGCCGATGCCGCCCGCGATGGAGACGAGACCGATGACCACCACCGTGGTCTTCGCCACCTTCAGCTCCTTGCGGGGATCGGAGTTCCCCTTCTTGATCACGCTGGTGTAAATGTCGTGGGCGAACGAGGCCGAGGCCGTGATGGCCAGGCCGGCGACGACCGCGAGGATCGTGGCGAAGGCCACCGCCGCGATGATGCCCATCAGCAGGGACCCGCCGAGCTCGAACGCCAGCAGCGGGGCCGCGGAGTTCACGCCGCCGGGTGCCGCCTGGATCCGCTCGGCGCCGATGAGGGCCGCCGCGCCGAAGCCCAGGATGAGGGTGAAGAGGTAGAACAGGCCGATCAGCGAGATGGCCCAGACCACGGAGGTGCGCGCCTCCTTGGCCGTGGGCACCGTGTAGAAGCGCATGAGCACGTGGGGCAGGCCCGCCGCGCCGAAGACGAGGGCCAGGCCCAGGGAGATGAAGTCCAGCTTGCTGGTCTCGCTCACGCCGTACTTCAGGCCCGGCTCGAGGATGGCCGGGTTGCCGGAGACGGCGACCGCGTCACCGAGCAGGGAGGAGAAGTTGAAGCCGTAGAGCGCCAGGATCCAGACGGTCATGACCGCCACGCCGGAGACCAGGAGCACCGCCTTGATGATCTGCACGTAGGTGGTGCCCTTCATCCCGCCCACGAGGACGTAGACGATCATGAGCACGCCCACGACCACGATGACCAGCGACTGCCCGACCCGCGAGCTGATGCCCAGCAGCAGCGACACCAAGGCGCCCGCCCCGGCCATCTGGGCCAGCAGGTAGAACGCGGACACGGCGAGGGTGGAGATGGACGCCGCGACGCGCACGGGACGCTGGCGCAGGCGGAAGGACAGGACGTCCGCCATCGTGAACTTGCCGGTGTTGCGCAGCAGCTCGGCGATCAGCAGCAGCGCCACGAGCCAGGCCACGAGGAAGCCGATGGAGTAGAGGAACCCGTCGTAGCCCTGGAGGGCGATCGCGCCCACGATGCCCAGGAAGGACGCCGCCGAGAGGTAGTCGCCCGCGATGGCCAGGCCGTTCTGGGTGCCGCTGAAGCCACGGCCGCCGGCGTAGTAGTCGGCCGCCGTGGACGTGGACTTCGAGGCGCGGAGGACGATGACCATCGTCACGACGACGAACGCGCCGAAGATGGAGATGTTGATCCAGGGCGTGCCGACCGTCTCCGTGGTGGCGGCCGTCATGGGCGCGAGCGCGGTGTGCAGCTGGTGCATCGGTCAGTTCTCCTGTCCGTGGACGCCGCCGGTGGTGCCGAGGCTGGGCTCGAGACGCTCCCGGATGGCCGTGGCCTTCGGGTCCAGCTTGCGGTTGGCGAAGGACACGTAGGCCCCCGTGATGGCAAAGGTCGTGACGAACTGGAGCAGGCCCAGGACGACGCCGAGGTTGACGTTGCCGATGACCTGGATGGCGAACAGCTGCGGCGCGTACATGGCGAGCACCACGTACAGCAGGTACCAGACCAGGAAGGCGACGGCGAGCGGGAAGACGAAGCCGCGATGGGTCTTCCGCAGCTCCTGGAACTCTGGCGACCGCTGGGCCGCGGGGAAATCGATGTCGGCGACGAGGTCGTCGGCGTCGATGGGTGGCTGGGTGGACATGGGCTACCTCCTCATGTGATGTGGCCCACACTAGGCCGTTGTATGCACAGGAGCAAGGCGTGACACCCAAAAGTTGCTTTTCTGGGGTCAGGATGAACACGGAACGGCGTTTCTGGACGAGGCCCGGTCCAGCATGTATACACAGAGGCTTCGGGGAGCCTGTTTCAGCGAGAGGCCAGGAGCAGCTGGACGGCGCGGTCCAGGAAGGCGTCCACCTGCTGCTCCTCGTAGCTGCGCTCCCCCTGCGCGGGCGGGAACACGGCCCGGCGCAGCTCGGCCGGCACGAGGTCCGCGGCGCCCTCCAGCCGGGCGCCCAGGCGCTCGCAGAGGACGTCCACGTGGGCCGCGGAGTAGCCCTGGGCCCGCGGCCGGGAGGGGCGCCGGAAGCGCTGCGTGCGCGGCCGGTCGAGACGGTTCCGGAGCAGCCGGGCCAGGGCGTCGAAGTGCTCTTGCCAGGCCTCGGGGCCCCGGTCGCGCAGGCACTGCTCGCGCTCGGCCGCGGCCAGCGCGTCCTCGGCCGCGTCCAGCAGCCCGTCGACGGCCTCCGGCCGGTAACCGCCCCGCGCGTCGGCGAAGACGGCGGCGCGCACCTGAGTGCTCAGCACGGCCCCGGACCGGTGCGCCGGTCCGGGACCGAGCGGCGCGTCCTGCAGGGCCGCGTGCACGCCGGCCAGGAGCTCGTCCACCTGGACGACGTCGTAGCCGCGCTCGGCCTCGGTGCACCGCGGGATGCGGGCGGTGGCCGGCCGGGCTCCGGGGCGGTCGGGAGGCATGGGCTGCGGGTCCTGGACGCCGGGCTCAGGCGCTCGCGGCGAAGAGCTCGAACAGCAGGTACCCGGCGGGCACGGCGAAGAGGATGGAGTCGATCCGGTCCATCACGCCCCCGTGGCCGGGCAGGAGGGTGCCCATGTCCTTGATCCCCAGCTCGCGCTTGACCATGGACTCGGAGAAGTCGCCGAGGGTGGCGGCGAGCACGAGCACCGCGGCGAGCACGGCGCCCTCCCACCAGGCGTGGTCGAGCAGCAGCACGGCGCACAGGACGCCGATCAGCACCGAGCCGCCCAGCGACCCGGCGAAGCCCTCCCAGGACTTCTTGGGGCTGATCCGCGGCGCCATGGGGTGGCGGCCCCAGACCACGCCCACGGCGTAGCCGCACGTGTCCGAGCCGACGGCCAGCAGGATGACCGTGAGCACCTTCAGGGGGCCCGCCTCGGTGTGGTAGAGCAGCAGGGCGATGCTCAGCAGGAAGCCCACCCAGACCAGGGCGAACACGGAGCCCATGATGGACAGGATCATGCCGTCCCGGCCCCCCAGGGCCCGCCAGACGATCACGAGCGTCAGCCCCACGATCACGGCCATCATCAGCGCCTCGCCGCCACCGGCGAACGCGGCGACCGGCATCAGCACGCCCGCGGTCACCGCCGGGACGCGCGGGATGACGATGCCGCGGTAGCGCAGGGACCGGCCGACCTCCCAGACGCCGATCCCCGCCGCCGTCCCGGCGAAGAGCGCCAGGACGAGGGGCTGGACGAACAGCCCGACGAGCAGGGTCCCGATGAGCACCACGGCGACGCCCACGGCGGCCGGCAGGTTCCGGCCGGCGCGGGAGGGGGCGGTGTGCCGGCGCCCCGGCGTGCCGGGGGTCGTCGCGGCGCCGGCCCGGACGGGCGCCGGCCGGGCACGCGGGGAGAAGGCCCCCCCGGCGGTTCCCGGGGAAGCCTTCGTCTCCTGGTGCGGTCGCGGCTGGTCCGGCATCAGACCTGCAGCAGCTCCGCTTCCTTGTTCTTGAGCATCTCATCGATCTGGTCGATGTGCTTCTTGGTCGCGGCGTCGAGGTCCTTCTCGGCGCGCTTGCCCTCGTCCTCGCCGATGTCGCCGTCCTTGACGGCCTTCTCGATCTGGTCCTTGGCGTGCCGGCGGATGTTGCGCACGGAGACGCGCGCCTCCTCGGCCTTGTGCCCGACGACCTTGACGTACTCCTTGCGCCGCTCCTGCGTCAGCTCCGGCATGACCACGCGGATGACGTTGCCGTCATTGGCGGGGTTCGCCCCGATGTCCGAGTTGCGCAGCGCCTTCTCGATGTCGTTGAGGGCGGAGCGGTCGTACGGCGTGATGAGCAGCGTGCGGGCCTCGGGGTTCTGGAAGGAGGCGAGCTGCTGGAGCGGGGTGGGAGTGCCGTAGTACTCGACCAGCAGGCTCGAGAAGAGGGAGGGGTTGGCCCGGCCCGTGCGGATCGCGGCGAAGTCCTCCTTGGCGCCTTCCACGGCCTTGCCCATCTTGGTCTTCGCTTCGGACATGGTCTCTGAGATCACGTAGGGGCTCCTTCGTCGTGTCGCACGGAGTCCTCCGCGCGGGGTCGGTTCGGCCGGTCGCCGCGCGGGAACCACGCCGCCCGGCCGTGCTCGCCCCAGTCTAACCGGGGGCCGCCCGGCACCGGCTCACGCGGTGACGAGGGTGCCGATCTGCTCCCCGAGGATCGCGCGGGTGACGTTGCCCTCGCCCTCCATGCCGAACACGCGCATCGTCACGTCGTTGTCGCGGCACAGGCTGAAGGCCGTCTGGTCCATGACCCGGATGTCGCGGGCGAGGGCCTCGCCGTAGGTGAGGGTGGACAGCCGCTGGGCGTCCGGGTTCGTGCGGGGGTCCGCGGTGTAGACGCCGTCCACCCCGTTCTTCGCCATGAGGACCTCGTCCGCGTGGACCTCGAGGGCCCGCTGGGCCGCGACGGTGTCGGTGGAGAAGTAGGGCAGCCCGGCGCCGGCGCCGAAGATCACGACGCGGTCCTTCTCCATGTGCCGGATGGCCCGGCGCGGGATGTAGACCTCGGCCACCTGCTCCATCTTGATCGCGGACTGCACCCGGGTGTCGACCCCGCACTGCTCGAGGAAGTCCTGCAGGGCCAGGCAGTTCATGACGGTGCCGAGCATCCCCATGTAGTCCGCACGGGAGCGGTCCATGCCGGCCTGGGAGAGCTCCGCGCCGCGGAAGAAGTTGCCGCCGCCCACCACGATGGCGGTCTCGACCTGGCCCACGGTGGCCGCGATCTGCTCGGCGATGTCGCGGACCACGCGCGTGTCCACCCCGATGGAGCCGCCGCCGAAGACCTCGCCCGAGAGCTTCAGCAGCACCCGGCGGCGGGCGGGGGCGACCCGGGGGTCCCTGCTCAGGCGCAGGGCCTCGTCCTTGATCTCGGAGGCAGAAGTGGTGGGCATGGTTCCTCCCGGCGACGACGGAGCTGCGTGGACCGGCTCGGCCCCGCGAGGGTGCAGCTGGCGCGGGGGGCGGGCCTCCCTCAGCATACAGAACGCGTCCGCCCCCGGGGGCCGGCCTCCGGGGCCTCGAGGGCGTCGTCGCAGGCGGGACCGGGAACGACGACGGAGGCGTCCCTGCCGTGCAGGAACGCCTCCGTCGCGAGCGGGCGCCGGGCGCCCGGGAGAGGACCGGTCAGGCGCCGACGCGGAAGCGGGCGAAGGCCGTGGCGGTCGCACCGGCCTCCTCGAGCACCTTGCCGACGGTCTTCTTGGAGTCCTTGGCGAAGTCCTGGTCCAGCAGGACGACGTCCTTGAAGTAGCCCTTGAGGCGGCCGTTGATGATGTTCGGCAGGATCTTCTCCGGCTTGCCCTCGGCGCGGGCCGTCTCCTCGGCGACGCGCTTCTCCGACTCGACGGTCTCGGCGGGCACGTCCTCCTGGGAGAGGAACGTCGGGGACATCGCGGCGATGTGCACGGCGACGTCGTGGGCGACCTGCCCGGCGTCGGCACCGGCCACGGCCAGCAGCACGCCGACCTGCGCCGGGAGGTCCTTGGAGGTCTTGTGCAGGTAGACGGCCACGTTGTCGCCCTCGACGCGGGCGATGCGCCGGACGACGACCTTCTCGCCGAGCAGGGCACCGGTCTCGGTGACGAGCTCGGAGACGGCCTTGCCGTCGACCTGGGCGTCCATGAGGGACTCGAGCGTGGTGGCGTCGGCGGCCACGGCGGCGTCGAGCACCTTGTTGCCGAACTCGACGAACGGGGCGGACTTCGCCACGAAGTCGGTCTCGGAGTTGACCTCGACCATGTACCCGACGGTGCCCTCGACGCGCGCGGCGACGAGGCCCTCGGCCGTGGCCCGGCCCTCGCGCTTGGTGACGCCCTTGAGGCCCTTGACGCGGATGATCTCCTGCGCCTTCTGGAGGTCGCCGTCGGCCTCGTCGAGCGCCTTCTTGACGTCCAGCATGCCGGCGCCGGTGCGCTCACGCAGGGCCTTGATCTCGGTGGCGGTGTAGTTCGCCATGGAAACTCCTCACTCGGTCGGTGGTGCCGGCCGGGTTTTCGAACCTCTTTTTTGTCTAAGCAANAAGGGAATGGGAAAAGCCATTCGAAAAGCACGGGCCCGCCCCGGCCGGCCTCGGGCGGGGACGGTGCCCCGCCGGGGGAAACGGACGGTGGACGGAGACTACTCGGCGGCGGTCTCGGTCTCGGCCGGGGCCTCGGCGGGAGCCTCGGTCTCGGCCGGGGCCTCGGTCGCGGCGGCGGTCTCGGCCTCGGCCGGGGCAGCGGTCTCGGCCGGGGCCTCGGTCGCGGCGGTCTGCTCGGCGGCGTGCTGCTCGAGCAGCTCGCGCTCCCACTCGGCCATCGGCTCGGCGGCCTGGTCGGCGCCGCCGGACTTCTTGTTGTGGCGCTCCATGAGCCCCTCGGCCACGGCGTCGGCGATCACGCGGGTCAGGAGGTTGACGGAGCGGATGGCGTCGTCGTTGCCCGGGATCGGGAAGGCGACCTCGTCGGGGTCGCAGTTGGTGTCGAGGATCGCGACGACCGGGATGCCCAGCTTCTGGGCCTCGTCCACCGCGAGGTGCTCCTTCTTGGTGTCCACGATCCAGATCAGGGAGGGGGCCTTGGTCAGGTTGCGGATGCCGCCGAGGGTGCGCTCCAGCTTCTCCTTCTCGCGGCGCAGGAGCAGGAGCTCCTTCTTCGTGTACTGCGAGCCGGCGACGTCGTCGAAGTCGATCTCCTCGAGCTCCTTCATGCGCTCGATGCGCTTGGAGACCGTGGCGAAGTTCGTGAGCATGCCGCCGAGCCAGCGGTGGTTCACGTAGGGCATGCCCACGCGGGTGGCCTGCTCGGCGATGGCCTCCTGGGCCTGCTTCTTGGTGCCGACGAAGAGGATGGTGCCGCCGTGGGCCACGGTGGTCTTGACGGCCTCGTAGGCGCGGTCGATGAAGGACAGCGACTGCTGGAGGTCGATGATGTAGATGCCGTTGCGCTCGGTGAAGATGAAGCGCTTCATCTTCGGGTTCCACCGGCGGGTCTGGTGGCCGAAGTGCACGCCGCTGTCGAGGAGCTGGCGCATGGTAACGACGGACATGTCGTCTCCTGGTCTCTCGTGCGGGAGGGCGTGCGACGACGCCCGGCCCGCGGGTTCGGTTCTCGGCTGCGTCCGGCGGACGAGCCCCTGGTGCAGCGGTGGACGGACCCTGCGGGTCCGTCTCCCGGCCGCCGTGCCGCACCCCGCCGGGACGGGGAACGCGGACCGGGGCGGCCGGACCGGGACGGGACGTCCCGGCGGCGCTGCGCGCGAAGTCAGCTGCTCGCCACCGCGCCGTCGGCTCCGGCGTCGGGGCCGGGTCCGGGTGGGCGCGAGGGCGCGCCACGAGGGGCGCCTCAGAGCACACTGCGGGATCGAGTGTACTACAAGGGCCTCGTCCGCCCTGCACGCGGCCAGGGGCTGCCGGAGGGGCCCCGGGACCGTCCACAGCACGGGGCCGGGCGGCCCTCCGCCCGGCCCCGGTGGCGGACAGTCGGGACATGCCCACCGGACCCTCCCCGCTCCTCCGTCTCCTGCGCCGGACCCCTGCCCGGACCGGGCCGGCCGAGGCGGCGCGGACCGGGACGCCGAGGGCGGGCAGTGAGCCGGCCGGCGTGGTGGGGCTCGCGATCGTGCTCGTGCTGGGGGTGCTGCTCCCCTCCCCCGGTTCGGCGGCCCAGGGGTGGGCGTGGCCCCTGTCGCCGCGGCCGGCCGTGGTGGGCGAGTGGGCCCCGCCCGCCCAGCGGTGGGCCCGGGGCCACCGGGGCGTGGACCTGGACGCGGGCCCGGGCGCCGCCGTGCGCGCCCCGGCCGCAGGAACGGTGGCCTTCGTGGGGTTCGTGGTGGACCGCCCGGTGCTCACGCTCGACCACGGCGGGGGTCTGCGCTCGAGCTTCGAGCCCGTCGAGTCGTCCCTGGTCCCCGGGGACCGGGTGCACCGCGGCCAGGTCGTGGGCGTGCTGCGCGGCCGGGACCACTGCGGGCCGGGAACCTGCCTGCACTGGGGCGTGCGCCGGGACGGCGACTACGTCAACCCGCTGCAGTTCGTCGGCGCGCTCGAGCCGTCGGTGCTGCTCCCCGTGCCCGAGCGGCTGCGCGCGGCCGCTCAGCCCTCGTCGTCCTGAGCGTCGTCGACGCCCTCCTCGACCTCCTGCTGAACCTGGTCGGCGCCCTCCTCGACCTGACCGGCGCCCTCCTCGACCTCCTGCTGGACCTGGTCGGCGCCCTCCTCGACCTCCTGCTGGACCTGGTCGGCGCCCTCCTCCACGTCCTCGGTGGAAGTGTCGCAGCCGGTCAGTGCGGCGAGCGCCAGGGCGGCGACGGACAGGAGGCTCCACGGCGTGCGTCGGCTCATCTCGACGTCCTCTCGGTGGGTGGTGCGCGGATCGGACCACCAGTGCACCACATCCGCGGGGGACGCGCACCCGGTGGACGGGGCGGGCCGGCGGGTGCGCCCTCCCCCGGGCGGACCGTGGTTGCGGTGGCCCGGGATTGCTACTGTGGTGCCGATGTCTTCAGCCGACGAGGAGTCGATCAGCACCACGCCTGGACGGGCCGCAGGGGTCGTCGCCGTGGGCATGTGCATCGCCGTCTGGTGGCCCGCCTTCACCCTGGGTGCCTGGGGACAGCTCTTCTTCGACCAGAAACTGACCGTCTGGGTCGCGGCGACGGCGGCGCTGTTCGTCGTGCTGTTCCGCCGCCACGGAGAGCAGCGGCGCAAACACCGGGCCGCCGCTCTGCTGGTCCCCACGCTGTGGCTGGTGCTCGCGATCGTGGTCGAGGACGACGGAGGGTTCCTCGACGTGCTGACCGAGACCCTCGGCGTCGCCGTGGCCTTCCTGGGGATCCCGGCGACGATGTGGGTGCTGGCACGCATCATCTGGCCGGAGTTCGGCGAGGGCTCCCTGTCCCCGGCGCGGCGCCTCCTGGTGATCGCCCTGGTGCTGTCCATCGCCGCCGCCTCCTACCTGCTCGGGGTCAACCACGCCGCGTTCCTCACGTGCGAGGACTTTGTCGTCAGCGGGAACTCTGAGCCCGCCGGCTGCACGCCCGGAGCGCGGAGTCCCCTGTCCGACCAGTGAGGGTGCGCTGACTGCCGGCCCTTTCCGAATCGTCTGTGCCGCGGTCGATGCGGCAGGCCGGGTTCCGGGTGCGCGGCCGGCTCACCCGTGCGGGGTGAGGACAGCGACGGCCACGAGCGGGACGGTGGACGTGCACGGATCCGGTGACCTGACGATGGGCGACCACTCATGGCCGATACGAGCACGCACGAGGGACCGACGGTCCGGATGCAGCTGCAGCTCGCGGGTCCGGCGGTCCTCGTCGGCGCCGTCTCGGCGCTGGGCCTGTTCGTGGTGGACGAACTGGCGCTCGTCGTCGAGCACCTCCTCTGGTCGAGCCTGCCCTCGGCGTGGGAGGTCGATCCGGAGTCGGGCTGGTGGATCTTCGGGGTCCTCGCCCTGACGGGCCTGGTCGTCGGTCTCGTGGTGCAGTTCGTTCCCGGACACGGCGGCCGTGACTCCGCGACCACGGAGCTGATCGCGCCGCCGCTGGCGCTGAGCGCGGTTCCCGGCCTGGTCCTCGTGACAGTGCTGGGCCTGGCCGGCGGGGTGAGCCTGGGACCGGAGATCCCCATCATCGCCGTCAACACCGCGGTCCTGGTGGCACTCGTGGCCCGGTGGCGGCCCGGGGTGCCGACCGGGCTCGTCGTGATGACCACCGCCTCCGGAACCGTCGGCGCCCTGTTCGGGACACCGGTCGCGGCCGCCCTCGTCTACACCGGAGTCGTCGCCGGGTTCAAGGACGGGGGCGCCCTGTGGGACCGGCTCTTCCTGCCCCTGGCGTCGGCGGCCGCGGGCGCGGTCACCATGCGCTGGCTCGACGGGCCCCAGCTGCCCGATGCGGGATTCCCGCCGCTCGGCACCCCCGGTGCGGTGCATCTGGCGACCGGCCTCGCCGTGGCGGTGGGCGGCACCCTGACCGGGCTGGCCGCGGTGCACGCGTTCCCCCACGTGCACCGGTTCTTCCACGGCCTGCGGCATCCGGTGCTCTACACCACCCTCGGCGGCCTCCTGCTCGGGGGCCTGGGGGCCCTGGGCGGTCCGCTCACCCTGTTCAAGGGCGCGCACCAGATGGGCGAGCTCGTCCGGAACCCGGCGGAGCACTCCCCGCAGGAGCTGGTCCTGGTCCTCGTGGTCAAGCTCGCAGCACTCCTCGTGGCCGCCGGGGCCGGCTTCCGGGGCGGGCGCATCTTCCCCGCCGTCTTCATGGGTGCCGTCGTCGGCCTCCTGGGACACGCGCTGATCCCGGGGATGCCGCTGGGACTGGCCATCGCCTGCGGAATCCTCGGCGTGGTCCTGCCCGTGGCGCGCGACGGGTGGATCGCCCTGTTCATCGCCGTCGCGGTGGTCGGCGACATCACCGTGCTGGTCGTCCTGAGCCTCGTCGTCCTGCCCCTCTGGCTCATGGTGTCCCGGGCGCCCGAGATGATGGTCGAACCGCCTCCGGCGCGCGTCGGGACGGAGCCCGCCCCCTGACCGGCACGTCCCCGGGTGCGGCTCAGGCGGCCGCGGGGGCGAAGGGGAAGAGGTCCACCGCTCCTCCGTGCACGACCACGCAGGTGGACTCCGGCACCTCCTGCCACGCACCGCGCAGATCCCCCAGGGGCTCGGACACCACCATCCGCGAGTCCTCGGAGACGTCGTGGAGCATGGCGTGGTCCGGGTACTGGGCGCGCAGCGCCGAGACGTCAGCACTGTGGAAGAGCGATCGGGAGCGGCCTTCGCTGGAGTAGCGGAACGCCCAGATGGTCTCCCCGTCGGTGGTGGCCACCGTCATCTGCATCGGGTCCGGGACGCCGTGCCGGCGCCCGGCC
This sequence comes from Kocuria sp. UCD-OTCP, assembly GCF_000349605.1. Taxonomy (NCBI): domain Bacteria; kingdom Bacillati; phylum Actinomycetota; class Actinomycetes; order Micrococcales; family Micrococcaceae; genus Kocuria; species Kocuria sp. UCD-OTCP. The sequence continues at coordinate 21,637 of NZ_AOSQ01000036.1, read as the reverse complement.
TCCTCGACGAGTCCGACCGCCGCGGCCACCGCCGCCGGCGGGTCCTGCGTCAGGCCGAAGGTCAGGGCGAGGTAGAAGAAGACCTCCGAGTCCGTGGATCCCTCGATCAGCGGGAAGAGCCCGGGATCCACGGCCAGGACCAGGTCCCGCTTGAGGGTCAGGAAGTCCCGGATGAGCCCGTTGTGCATCCACAGCCACCGGTCGTGACGGAACGGGTGGCAGTTCGTCTGCTGGACCGCCGTCCCGGTGGTGGCGCGGATGTGGGCGAACACGTGGCTCGGCGATGCCTGCAGCGCCAGTTCGTGCAGGTTGCGGTCGTTCCAGGCCGGCTCCGTGCTGCGGAACAGCCCCGGTGTCGGCCGGGACCCGTACCAGCCGACGCCGACGCCGTCGCCGTTGGTGGTCTCGACGCCCAGGCGCGAGTGCTTGCTCTGCATCACCAGAGAGTTCGTGGGTTTGAACAGCAGGTCCTCCAGGCTCACCGGTGAACCGGTGTACGCCAGCCAGCGGCACATCTCATCCTCCCCTGCGGGGTCGTCGGCCCGCGACCGTCTGTCGAGCGTCGTGCGGGACGCCGCCCCGGCCGATCAGCTCCTGTCGTCGTCGGCGGACAGCGCGGCGGCCGGGTCCTCGGCGAACGCGCTGAGCAGCTTCTCCTCCTGGTCCCGGGAGAGGTTGGTGTGCACCAGGTGCATGTCCTGGCCGGCGAAGGCCTCCTGGACCCGGTCCAGCACGGCACCGGAGGTGAGCACGAACAGCGCCGAGGTGCCCGGGGTGACCTCGTCGCGGACCCGGTTGATGAAGCCGTCGTCGATCCCGGTGTCGGTCAGCATCCCGCTCAGGGCCCCGGCAGCCGCTCCCACGGCCATGCCCAGCAGGGGGACGAAGAAGATCAGGCCGAACAGCATGCCCCAGAAGGACCCGCCGAGTGCGCCGGCCCCCACTAGGTTGTTGAGCTGCCGGGTCCGGGGCTTCTTCTTCCCGTCCGGCCACGTCACGATCGCGGCGTCGTGGACCCGGATCAGTTCCTGTGTCGTCAGTCGCTGCAGGGTCTGTGCCGCGGCCTCGGCCCCCTCGGCGGTGGTGAACTTCCATACGGTCAGAGTGGCCATCGTCTTGCTCCCGAAGTCGTACGGCGGTGTGGTGGTGGTGCTCGTCGAGGTGGACGGGACGGGCGCGTCGGCCCGCGGCGGTCCAGCGGCCGCAGGCCGCCGGGCGCGGGCCTCGGCGTCCGTGCTCGCCGACCCGTTCCCAGGATGGACGTCCGCGCCCGGTCACGGCTCACCCGTGGTGGGTGAAAACCGGGCGCGGCCCGACGCGGCTCCCGCCCGGGGCACCGGTCCTCGCCGGGCTTCACCCGCGGCGGGTGAAGCACCCGCGTCCCGGATGACCGACGGTGGACACCACAGCAGGGAGGCACGTGATGGCAGAGCGGACGAGCGCCGAGACCCCGGGGCCCGGCGGAGGGACCACGGCGCTGCTGGGCGGCAGACCGCTGGTGGTGCTCGTGGGACTCGCTGCGGTGGTCGTCGTGGTGCTGGGGCTGCGGGCGATGTCGGACCTGCTGGGCCTGGTGTTCCTGGCCCTGGTCATGACGGTGGCGGCCCATCCGCTGCGAGGGTGGTTCCAGCGCCGGGGCCTTCCGGGGTGGATGGGCACCGCCGTCGCCCTGGTCGCGGTCTACACCGCGATCCTGGCCCTGTCCGTCTCCCTGCTGATCGCCGGGGCGCAGTTCGCCACCCTGATCCCGTCCTACCAGGCGGAGCTGGACCGGATGCTGGACGGCGTGACCGGCGGCCTCGAGCAGCTGGGCATCGGTGAGGAGCGGCTGGCCCAGATGTTCGCGGGGTTCGATCTGGGGCGACTGGCCGAGTTCGCCGGCGGACTGCTCGGCGGGCTGCTGGGACTGCTCTCCGACGTGTTCTTCATCGTGACGCTGGTGCTGTTCATGGTGGTCGACGCCGGGAGCTTCCCCCAGAAGCTGGCCCGCCTGCGGGGGGCCCACGGGGAGCTCGCCGCGGCGCTGCGGGGCTTCGCCGCCGTGAGCCGCAAGTACCTGCTGGTCACCACCGTGTTCGGACTCGTCGTGGCGGTGATCGACACCGCGGCCCTGGCCTGGCTGGGCGTCCCCGTCGCGGTGCTGTGGGGACTGCTGGCCTTCGTGACCAACTACATCCCCAACATCGGCTTCGTGATCGGCGTGGTCCCGCCGGCGATCATCGCACTGCTGGAGGGTGGTCCGGGTCTGATGCTCGCCGTCGTGGCGGTCTACAGCGGCATCAACGTGGTGATCCAGTCCTTCATCCAGCCGAAGATCGTGGGCGACGCCGTGGGACTGTCCGCCACCATCACCATGCTGTCCCTGGTCTTCTGGGCCGCGACCCTGGGGGCGCTCGGCGCGCTGCTCGCCGTGCCGCTGACCCTGTTCTTCAAAGCCGTTCTCATCGACGCCGACCCCCGTGCCCGGTGGGTGACGCCCCTGCTCTCCGGAGGGACGGCCCGGGACCCTGCCCCGACCGGCGCCGGCGCGGACCGCGGCGTCCCCGCGGGAGCGGGCGTCCCGGGAGGACCGGTGCGGGGGGATCGGCCGCCGGCGGAAGAACCCGTTCCACCAGGCGGTCGGCCTGGTGGAACGGGCTTCTCGGTAGGGCCGGTGGGGCTTGAACCCACGACCGAAGGATTATGAGTCCTCTGCTCTGACCAGCTGAGCTACGGCCCCGCGCCGGGACGGGCCCGGCGGCGCAGCACCACGTTACCGCACGAGCGAGGCCAGCCTGGTCCGGATCCGTCGCGGGCCCGCGGCGGGGGCGCGCGCCGGCTCCTGGTGCTCGCGCGCTCCCGGAGCAGGGGTGTGCACGGACTCCGGGTGCTCGCCGCGGTAGAGCCGCAGGAACGTCTCCAGGGTCCGCGGGAAGCTGTGCCGCGCGACCTTGCGGCGGCTCTCCCGGCCCATCCGGGCGCGCTCCTCGGGCGGGGCGCCCAGGACGAGGGCGAGCTTGCGCGCCAGGTCCTGGGCGTCGCCGGGGGCGAAGAGCCAGCCGTTGACGCCGTCCTCGGCCAGGTGCGGCAGGGCCCGCGCGTCGGCCAGGACCACGGGCCGGGACGCCGCCATCGCCTCGAGGGTGACCAGCGACTGGAGCTCGGCCGTGCCCGGCTGGCAGAACACGTCGGCCCGCAGATAGGCCGCGCGCAGGTCCTCGTCCGGGACGTAGCCCAGGAAACGGACCCGGTGGGCGACCCCCAGGGCTTTCGCCAGCTTCTCGAGCGCGGGCCGCTGCTCGCCGTCGCCCACGATCACCAGGTGGGCGTCGAGCTCGGCGGGCAGCACGGAGAGCGCCTCGATGAGCACGTCCACGTTCTTCTCCACCGCGAGCCGGCCGGTGAACAGGACGGTCGGGTGCGCGGCCGGCTGCCGCCGCTCGCCGTCGTGGGCCTCGTAGTCGGCGATCCGGATCCCGTTGGACACGGCGAGCACGGTGTCGGGGAAGCCGTTGCGGCGCATGGCCTCCACCGCGAGCGGGGTCGGTGCGGTCACCACGTCGCAGGCGCCGAACACCCGCACCATGTCCCGCCACGACACCGTGCGGTAGCGGTTCAGCACCCATGCCGGGAACGGCAGGAACGGCTCCAGGTTCTCGGGGACGAAGTGGTTGGTGGCCACGGTGCGGATGCCCCGCCGCCGGGCCTCCCGCACCAGCATCCGGCCGAGGATGTAGTGGCACTGGACGTGGACGACGTCGGGGCGCACCTCGTCCAGCACGCGGCGGATCTCCGCGGCGACCTGCCACGGGAAGCACAGGCGGAAGTACGGGTGGGTGAAGGCCCGGTGGGAGCGGAGCCGGTGCTCGACCACGCCGTCGTCCTCGGCCCGGTACGACGGCCCGGGGTCCGGCCGTGCGCACAGGACGTGCACCCGGTGGCCCTGCTCGTGCAGGCCCCGGGCCAGACGGTGCCCGAACTGCGCGGCCCCGTTGACGTCCGGGGGGTAGGTCTCGGCGCCCAGGAGGACGGTCAGGGGGCGTGCGGCGGAGGCGGTGTGGGCACTCAAGCGTGTCTTCCCGGTCGGTCGTGTGCGGGGCGGTCGGATGCCGCGGGGCGGTCGGATGCTGCGGGGCGCCGTGCGGCCGAGCCCGCGGGGGGCTGCGCCCGGTCCTGCCGTGCGAGTTCGGCGCGGCGCTCGAGCACCTCCGGGTGGTGCTGCGAGAGCACGGCGACCCCGACTATAGCAACGCCGCCTGCCGCGGCCATGAGCATCCCGACCGGGACGGAGAAGCCCGGCACCGCCTCGCCCAGGACCAGCAGCCCCAGGAGCACGCCCACCATGGGGTCGATCACGGTCAGCCCCGCGATCACGAGGTCCGGCGGACCCGACGCGAAGGCCGTCTGCACGAACCACCCGCCCAGCACAGCGGCGACGACGGCGGTGCCCGCCGCCAGCCAGTTGACGTCGTCCAGGGGCGTCCCGGCGCTGCCCTGGATGCGGATCAGGGTCAGCCGCACGAGCACCGCCACGAATCCGTAGAGGATGCCGGCGCCCACCACGTAGAACGTCCCGCCCAGGCTGCGGCCGAACATCGCCGCGGAGACCCCCAGGACGCAGATCAGCACCACGAGCATGACCACCACGGTGTGCTCGGCCCAGCGCGAGATGCCCCGGGCGGGGTCGGTCGCCGCCACGGCGCACGTCACGAAGACCGCCCCGCCCGCGGTGCACAGCCCGATCGCCGTCCAGGTGCGCCGGTTGATCCGCAGCCGGCGGTGCCGCGCGTGCAGCAGCGTGGTGATCACCAGGGCCACCACGCCGATCGGCTGGACCACCGTCACGGTGGCGAGCCCCAGGGCGGTGACGTTCAGACCGGTGCCGAGGCCCAGCAGGGTGAGCCCCAGCAGCCAGCGGGGACGGCGCAGCAGGACCGGGATGCTGCGCAGGCGCAGCCGTCCCTGCGCGACGTCCGCCACGGCACTGCCCTGCTGCTGCGTCCCGACGGCCAGGCACACGGCCGAGAGCAGCGCCAGGGCGACCGCCAACCACTGGCTCATGGCACCCACCGATCTGTCGTCACGCCCGGGAGTCTATCGAGCCGGCCCGCCCGTCCGGCCCGGGGCGCGTGGACACCCGGTGAACGCACGGGGAAGGCCCGGAAGCCTGTGGCTTCCGGGCCTTCGGCCGGTGCGCTCGTCCACGGGCGGCCCATGGACGGCGACGTCACCGGAACAGCTTGCGGAGGAAGACGACGAACGCGCTCCCCGCCACGGCCAGCACCGTGAGCGGCTGCCACCGCTCGCCGAGGCCGGACCCGGCGGACGAGCCGGAGGTCGAGCGGGACTTCGCGCCGCCCTGGGCGAGCAGGCCCTTCACGTCCTTCGGGGTGGTCTTCACGGTGCGGCTGGTGCGGTCCACGAAGCCCTTGGTGGTGGACTGGATGGTCTCCGCACGGCCCTGGACGTCGTCGCGCAGCGTCTTGAGGTGCTCGCGGCGCAGCTTGAGCCGGTGCCGCAGCTGCTCCTCGGTGGGCGCCGGGGGCTTCTGCTGGGCCGGGTCCTGCGCGGCCTCCCGCTTCTCCTGCTCCTTGCGCTCGCGGGCCAGCTGCTCTTCGCGCTGGACGCGGCTCTCGGTGTAGGCGGAGCCCTCCTTGACCACGCCGAGGTCGTACTTGACCCCGAAGAGCGCCTTGCGCGGCACGAGCGGAAGGGCCTTCTTGATGGTGGACACCCCGATGAGCGCCGCGACGGCCAGGATGATCAGGAACAGCACGGCGAGCAGCAGAGCCGCCAGCCAGGCCGGCATAATCTGCGACAGACCCGCGATCGCCGCACCGACCAGGGCGATCGTGGCGAGCAGCAGGAACACCAGGCCGACGACGACGAAGGCCGCGCCCTTGCCCAGCGTCTTCGCCTTCTCCGTCAGCTCGAGCTTGGCGAGCTGCGCCTCGTCCTTGAGCTGCTTGGGCAGCAGCCTGGCGAAGACCTTGACGACATCGAGGATCGACGCCGATCCGGGGTCGGAGTGCTCCGACCCCGCTCCCGACGCCCCGCCCGTGCTGGGGCCTACCGAATGACTCATGCCCGCCTCCGTTGATGATGAGAAAAGTACGTGGACTGAGCACCAAGCTACCATCGGGGACGCCACCGGCGGGCGCACACCGGGCCGCGACGCGACCTGCCGGGACGTGCGGGAGGGCCCGTCCGGTTCCCCGGACGGGCCCTCCCGTCGGTGCGTCGGGATCGGGTCCGGTGCTACTTCTTCCGGTCCCAGTCCTTGCCCTTGTCCTTGTCCCAGCGCCGGTCCTCGTCCTGCTCGAAGTACACCCTCACGTACTTCTTCTGGCAGACCTTGTCCGACTTGCCGGTGCGGTCCACCTGGCGGGCGTCCCTGTAGTACTCGCGCCAGTTGCCCCCGTGGCACTTCTCCTTGGCGATGGACGCAGCCTTCTCGAGGCTCTTGTCCTCGTAGCGCTTCGTCTTCCAGTCGCCGCGGTGCTTGTACTTGACGACGACGTCGACCTCGCCGTTCTTGCGCTCGTCCTTCTTGCTGTGCCCCTTGTCGTCGCCCTTGCGATCGTCCTTGCCGTCAGCGAGCGCCGGTCCTGCTCCCCCGAGCAGCAGTCCCGCCACGGCCACACTCGCTACCAGCTTTTCCAGAGTTTTCACTGTGTTCCCCCTTGGTGAATAAGGTGAGTTCAGCTTAATTCGCTTCTGACAAGGGACTCAATAGCAAACGGTGACGTTCCGGACGCGGTACGGTCACGCTTCGGCACTACCGCCCGGTTGACCCGCCGGTAGTCACGGAGGCGGCCCGCCGGGGTCCCTCCGCCCTGCCAGGTCGGCCCCGCGGGCCGCCTCCGGCGCAGAGCGGGCACCGCCCAAACGACCGGGTGCAGGTCGCATGCGAGGGACCCCTCTCGCGCTCCCGCCGGAGGACGACCGCCACGATCACCGTGCCACTCGCCCACTACGCCGCATCCACATCCGAGGAGCGGGCAGGCCCGTACGCGGAGCTGGTCCTGTCTCGAGCACTCCATACGTGACAGCAGCCAGCTTTCGGCGCCGCTGCTCTGGGCTTCAGCCCAGCTGAACGGGCAGCCTCCGCGCACCCGTGCCCCGAGAGCGTTGACGTCCCTGGGAGCGACCACATCTCATAGGACGAGTCGCAAGGGTGGAGGAGCTGATGCCGCACGGGTCACCGGGCCAGGCTGACGCGCCACGCACCCCTTTGGCGTCACCGCGAGCCGCCGGAGGCCCGGACCTGCTCGTGTCGACGGCCGGGCAGTTCGTGCCGCCCCTGTCTCCGCCGGCCCGCGACGCGAACGCGACGGGCTCCCGCCCCCCGTGGAGCGGCGTGCCTGCCGGATGATGTGGTGACCCGGGGCGGACGGGCGCTGAACTCTCGGGCAGGATTGCCCCCGAACGAGGAGGACGCGGGGATCTCCGTGCCCTTCATGACGAACGTGTCGACCTCCACCACCGCGCCGTCCCCGACCGTGGCGCCGTAGTGGACGAATGAGTTGGCTCCGAGGGTGCACCGTGCACCGACCGTCGTTCCCTCGACTTTGAAGGCCCCGTCCTCCATAGAATGGCACTGCACGATCGACAAGACGTTCAGCGTGCAGTCATCGCCGATGCTGACGAGCGTCCGTTCGGGGATGTAGCAACCGTCGTCCAGGACGCGCCGGCCCATCCGGACTCCCAACAGTCGCCAGATGAGCGGTTTGAACGGCGTTCCGTTGAACACCTCCAGGTAAGCCCTCGCGCTGAGCTTCCAGAAGCGCTCTGTGCGCCAGAACGGTTCCTGGTAGATCGAGCAGAACAGCGGCCGAAGCCGGCGGAAACCGAGCGAGGCTCGTTCGATCAACACGAAGTAGGCAACGCTGAAAAGCTGCATCCCCAGGAATGCCGCGGCGACCGCGAAGACGTCGTAGATGCTGTGCAGGGCGATGGCGTAGGAGGCGAGCAGCAGCCCCGCCGAAGCGTAGATCCAGCCGCGCAGCAGGAAGAACAGGATCGTCACAGCATTGTGCCGGTTCTTGGCTCGCAGGAGCCCGTGCAGTTCGGGACCGGTCGCCTGCGCGCGGAAGTCGACGTCCCGCCGGACGGTGCGTGGGATCTCGAAGGCCGGGGAGCCGAGCAGCCCGACTCCCTCGCGTTGCGGGCCGTCCACTGGAACCATGACCTTGGTGGCGAAAAGGCAGTTGTCGCCGGTCGTAGCCGTGGACGGATAGTAGATGTTGTTCCCCAGGAAGCTCCGCGAGCCGATGGTCACAGGCGAGACCATGAACGAGCTGCCCGAGAAGTCCGCGTTCATGATCGCCAGGCCGTCGGCGATCATCGTCCCGCTCCCCGTGGTGACCAGATACGGATTGTCCTGCTTCGTGGCCAAACCGAAGTTGGAACCTGTCTGCACGAGGTCGGGCTGTTTGTAGCCCAACAGTCGCACATAGTGGACGACCAGCGAGCTGTCTCCTGTCAACCGCATGAAGAACTGCACGTTCGTCATCCGATCGATCGCTCGTTGCACCGCGTAGCGCCAGCTGTACAGCGGATACACCCGCCCCGGGGTCAGGCAGAGATTCAGGACCCGGGGAATGACAGCGAGCGCACACACCGAGACCAGGAGTCCGACCAGGAGCAGGAGCAGCGTGAGCGCCAGAAGGTCCACGAAGAACCACGGATTTCCGTGGTCGAGGTGTTCGAACCCGAGATAGAACGGGATGAGTAGCGCCAGCATGCCGAGGGCGAGACCGGGCGTCAGCACCAGCCGGTAGAGGATCGTGAGGATGCTGTAGACGACGCGCCGACGCAGGCCACAATCCGTCGGGGCAACAGTGCGGAAGTCCGTGTCGGTGACCTGGGCGGGTGATCCGTGCCACCGTTGCCCGGAGGGCACCGACTGGAGGGCGTGCAGGGACGAGGCGTGTCCCAGTTGGGCATCCTCGCCGAGGGCGGTGTGGATGTCCAGAACGGACCCCTCGCCGACCAGGGCGTCACGGCCGAGGCGGACGGTGCCCGTCTGGATAGTGCCATCGTGTGCCCGGTAGCAGCTGATCAGCGCGTCTTTCCGCACCACGGCGTCATCACCAATCGTGAGCAGATCGGTGCACACCGGCACGAATCGGGAGAAGATCGCCGTTCGCCTGCCGACCCTGGCACCGAGCGCCCTCAGGTAGAGCGGATAGATGGGGGTGCCGATGAACATCCGCATCGGAGTGGCACGGATGATGTTCTTGACGAGCCAGAACCTGAAATAGGCGAGGCTCCAGACGGGGAACTCCTGGACCGTCCAGCGCCCGACCAGCAGCCACTTGGCCGCGATCGGGAACAAGCTCCAGCCGACGAAGGACAGGGTCCCGAAGACGAAGGCACGCCAGATCACGTCCAGAAGGCCCTGTCCGTTGCTGGCGAAGAGGTAGCCCTCCAAAAGGACGAGGCTTGCCACGAATGTAGTCAGGACGAAGACCGTGGCTTGCAGCGTGCCGCACAGGATGTGCTGTACAGCACCGAGTGGTTCGGGGCGTGGGGACCTGCCCGGCTGGATCTCTGCCGGTGCCTCGACCCGAACTGCTTCGAGCGTTTCGGCGAGCGCAGAGATGGTCGGGGCGGTGTAGAGATCACGCATGGCCGGCACCGGGACGCGAGCACCTTTGCGCAGGCGACCGGCGAACTGGGCCATCAGCATCGAGTTCGCTCCGAGGTCCGTGAAGAAGTTCGCAGCTACCGACACCTTCTCGAGGCGGAGAACAGAGGCGAGGGCTTCTGCGAGGACTTCTTCCGTCCTCGACGAAGGAGCGATGTACTCCTCGTCGCCGCCCGTCGTGCGGTTCCCGCGGGGGGCCGGAAGGCTCTTACGGTCAGCCTTGTCACTGGGCAGCGTGGGAATGCGGTCGAGCCGCTCGAGGTACGCCGGCACCATGTAACCGGGCAGTCGATCACGGAGTCGTTCGCGGATCTCCTGGTCGAGGAGTCCCTCGCCGCCGTGACGAACCGTGTAGTACCCCACGAGCTCCACGAACCCCGGCTCCGGTTCGTACGTGTTGACCACTGCCTGGGCGACCCCCGGGACCCGGAGCAGGACGGACTCGATCTCGCTCAGCTCGATGCGGTAGCCCCGCACTTTGACCTGGGTGTCGATGCGGCCGTGGTACTCGATCTCCCCGTCCTCGTTGAGCCTGCCCAGGTCCCCCGTCCGGTAGATCCGGCCGGACGGGTTGTCGGGGAGGTCGAGGAAGTCGGGGATGAACGCCTTGTCCGTGAGATCGTCCCTGTTGACATACCCTCTGGCGAGGCCGATCCCTGCCAGACCGATCTCCCCGAGCTCACCATGCGGAAGGACCTGGGCCCCGTCCGGATCCAGGATGACGGCGGAGTAGGTCGGCAGCGGCTCCCCCAGTGTGACCGGCCGATCGGGATGGGCAACGGCCATGGTGGCCGTGACCGTCGCCTCCGTGGGGCCGTAGACATTGAGGAAGCGACGGCCGGGCCGGTGCCACCGGACGATGAGGTCCCGGGGGCAGGCCTCGCCGGAGACCAGAAGGAAGCTCAGGTCGGGAAGGTCGTCCTCGATGGTCGACAGCAGCGTCGGGACGCAGCACATCGCCGTCACCCGCTTCTCGGTCAGGAACTCGGCCAGCTCGGCACCGAGCAGCGCGATACCACGGGGCTTAGGCACCAGCGTCGCCCCCGCCATCCACGGGACCCAGATCTCCTCGACGGAGAAGTCGAAGGCGATGGTCATGCCCTGATAGACGCGGTGCTGGGACCTGATCCCGTAGACGTCGGCGGCAACGCGGACGAAGTTGCAGATGCTGGCGTGCTCGATGGCGACCCCCTTGGGGCGGCCGGTGGAGCCGGAAGTGTAGATGATGTAGGCCAGGTCGTCGTGACCCACCCTGCTCCGCTCGAGCTGCACCCGTGAGGAATCCCGGCTGTCGATCCGCTCCTGCTCGCGGTCGAGGCACAGGAGCGGAGCCATGACATCGGGCACGATCGATTCCAGGCTCGCCAATGTCAGCACTCGTGAGACATCGGCGTCCTCGATGATGTAGGCGATCCGGTCCGAGGGAAATCCCGGGTCGAGGGGCACGTACGCCGCGTGGATCTTCAGCACGGCCAGCATGGCCATGTAGGCGGGCACAGCATGATCGAAGAGCAGGGCGATCCGGTCACCCGGACCCGCGCCGAGCTCGAGAAGATGGCGGGCCAGGCGGTTCGCCCGGGCGTCGAGCTCGGTGTAGCTCAGACGGATATCGTCCGCGTCCACGGCGAGGCGACCGTCCCGACCATCGCCGCTGGAACGATCACAGACTGCCTCGAAGAGCTGTTCCAGCCGGATCTCACCTCCACCGCGGACTCGTTCGTCTCGCACGAGTGACGTGAGTACCGGACCGTCGTTCCTCGACAGCAGGTTCGATGGCGTCAGATCGTGCGGCGTCGAACTGTTGTCAACACTTGAAGACATATGGCTCCCCCAAATGCATTTAAAAGAGCCGAGATGCGGGCATGACAATGCTCGAGCACCAAGGCTTCGATAAACCCCATGAACCCCCGGAAATTCCCTTCCCGGAATGGTCGGATGGAAATCAGCGTAGCGCCGCAAATGCAAATGTTGGAGAATTGGTCGCGATGTTTCTCCAGGTCAGATAGGTGCCAACGCAAATATTTCGTGTGGATGCGGACGTCATGAGCCGGCTTCGAAAACCCTCGGTAATCTTCGGGAATGCCTGGGTGCTGCGTTTGCGAGTGACTAAGGTCTGAGCCATGGCAAACGCGTGCGGTAACCGACCGGTAATTTCGAACGAATATGTTCTGGCGTCCCGCGCCCCACCAGAGCACAGCTTTCTTCAGCAGCGGCCGATCCCCCCAACTCCCGCGCCGGCCGGACCCGGCCGCCCGTCACGGCGTCCGTCCGAAGGGGCGCGCAACACCACGCGACCGGCGTGCGCGGGCGGAACGCCGGACGCTCGACGAGCACCTCGCCCATTTCTCATCCATCGGGAGTCGTCACCATGTCCACCAGCATCTTCGAGGACCTCGAGTCCGACGTCCGCAGCTACTGCCGCAGCTGGCCGGTGGTCTTCGAGACCGCTCGCGGCTCGCGGCTGCACGCCGAGGACGGCGAGAGCTACCTCGACTTCTTCTCCGGCGCCGGGGCGCTGAACTACGGGCACAACGATCCGGATCTGAAACGTGCGCTGCTCGAGTACCTGGCCGCCGACGGCGTCGTCCACTCCCTGGACACCTACACCACGGCCAAGCGCCGCTTCCTCACCGCCTTCGAGCACCATGTCCTCCGGCCGCGCGGCCTCGACCACAAAGTCCAGTTCACCGGACCCACGGGAACCAATAGTGTGGAGGCCGCCCTCAAACTGGCACGGCTGAACACCGGGCGCACCGGCGTCACGGCCTTCACGAACGCCTTTCACGGCATGACCCTGGGATCGCTGTCGGTCACCGGCAACGCCATGAAGCGCAACGGCGCGGGGGTGCCGCTGCCGTTCGCCACCACCGCACCGTACGACGGCTATCTCGACGACCCGTCGTGGGGGCTGTCCTGGCTGGCCAGGACGTGGGCGGACTCCAGCTCTGGGGTGGAACGTCCCGCCGCCGTCATCGTCGAGACGGTCCAGGGTGAGGGCGGCCTGAACGCCGCCCGTGCCGGGTGGTTGCGGGAACTCGAGGCGCTCTGCCGGGCGCACGAGGTCCTGTTGATCGTCGACGACGTCCAGGCGGGCTGCGGGCGCACTGGCACCTTCTTCAGCTTCGAGGACGCCGGGATCACCCCGGACATCGTGTGCCTGTCGAAGTCCATCTCGGGCTACGGGTTGCCCATGGCGCTGGTCCTCCTGCGCCCCGAGCTGGACATCTGGCAGCCCGGCCAGCACAACGGGACGTTCCGCGGCAACAACGCCGCATTCGTCACCGGCACCGCCGCGCTGGAGAAGTACTGGGCGGACGGCGGCACCTTCCAGCGATCCGTCGTCGAGCGCGGGAGACAGCTCGGGGAAGGCCTCACGCGGATCGCGGCTCTGGTGGAGGGAGCGACCTGTCGCGGACGGGGCCTGCTCGCCGGGGTCCACTTCCCCGACCCGGAGCTGGCGGAGCGGATCGCCGGCGCCGCCTTCGAACGGCATCTGCTCGTCGAGACCTCGGGCGCGCGGTCCGAGGTCCTCAAGGCCATGCCCGCCCTGAACATCTCCCAAGAAGACCTCGATGAAGGTCTTGAGCTGCTGATGGACGCCACGCGGGCCGTGCTCGCCGATCGCTATCCGATCGACTCCTCGCGCGTGAAGGCCAGGGAGACGATGCCCAGCACCAGCGGCCGCTGAGCTCCGGGCGGCACCGCGGCACCGCGCGGGGAACGCCGGTTCCGGAGCGGGTCCCGGCCCTTAGCCGGGACCCGCTCCGGCGGATGCAGCCAGTGAGCGCCGGCGAGCGCCCTTCGCCACGGCGCCGACCACCCGCTCCAGCGGCCCCTGGCCCAGTGCTCGCTGCCATGCCATGGCGAAAAGGACCCCCGTGATCAGCTGGATCGTGAACCACAGGTAGGGCCGGTCGTAGTGGACCTCGAAGGACAGCGCGACCAGGTGGGCGGTGTACAGGGACAAGGTCATCGAGCCCATCGTCGAGAGCGGCAGCAACCAGGAGCCGACCACGCGGGAGATCAGCAGGAAGAGGCCCAGCACCGCCATGCCGGTGCCGAGGCTTGCCGCGATGGCCAGCGGGGCGTTGGTGTGCGGCGTGGCAACCGCCAGTGACCACCACGTCTCGGTGGGCAGCCAGTCCGATCCCCAGACCAGCACGTCAGCCAGTTCCTCCGCGTCACCCGACGAGGCGGCCAGCAGCCTTTCGTAGCCGCCGGCGCCACCGGCGCCGTGGATCAGAACGTACGAGACGGCCTGGGCGCAGACGGACAGGCCCACGCCGACCACCGGCAGGCGGAGCTGGATCGCCCTGCTCCTGAGATCGAGTCGGCCCAGTCCCATGCCGGCCAGCAGATAGGCCAGATAGGCCAGGGCCGGATAGGTGCCGGTCAGCAACAACTGGGTGATCGTCGCCATCGGTTGCGTCAGCAGATCCTCGAACGTGGGGTTGCCCGAGACGAAGCCGGGCAGGTCGTCGCGCAGCAACTGCATGAGCACCGGCGCCGTGACCAGGAAGACCGCCGCCGAGCCGAACAGCATCCTCGGACCCGCGCGCAGGAAGGGAGCGGCCAGCAGGAAGAACACGCCGTAGTAGATCAGGATGTTGTCCGCCGGCAGGTCGTCGGACATCAACGATCCGATCCCCAGTCCCAGCACGGCGATCAGCACGGCCCGCACCACGAGCGCCACCCGGTCCGCGGTCAGCTCCCTGCCCCCGTGCGGACGGGTACCGCCGGAGGCCAGGGCCAGGCCGACGCCGGCCAGCAGCGCGAAGAGCGCCGCCGAGTCCCCGGAGAAGAGGATGTGGGACCAGGTCGGCTCCCGGGTCTCGTGGTCGTAGGACGGCAGGATGTGCACGGACATCAGGCCGATGAGCGCCAGTCCGCGGGCCGCGTCGACACCCACCAGGCGACGGGACGGCGTCCGGGCGGTCCCTCGGTCCCGCTCGGCGGCGGGTCCGGCTGTCCTGGACGTCCAACGCATGGTTCCCCCTGGTGTGCCGAGCCCCGACCGGGAACCCGGCCGGCCGCGTTGCCTCCATGTCCGGGATCCCGGCACCGCCGGGAGCCCGGGGCATCCAGGGCCCGCCCTGGACTCAGGATGCGGCCCGGACTTCTGCTCCCGCTAGGAGGAACCTGAGGATTCCATAAGACTCCCGCCGGGGCCGACGGCTCGCACCCCGGCGCTTCCACCCCCGGCACGGGCCGTCCTCCTCGCAGGCGGTCGGCGAGCGGGTGGCGGGTCCACGCGCCGCCCGGCCGGACCCGCACGGGCATTCCTCCAGCAGCGGGCCGGATCCGGTGCCCTGGGCCGGGATGTCCGCCGAAAAGCGGGCATTACTTTTGCCACTGGATGCGAGTCAATGGAAGGGAGCTTGATCCGAGCTCCTGCCGGAAGGACGACCACCATGACCGCCATCCCCCGGGCCCATCCCGCCGAGTCCCTCGTCCGGGCCGGCGTCGTCGGCGCGCTCGCCGCCCGCGGCGTCACCGTCACCTCCGTCGAGATGCTGTTCGACGGCCAGGAGTGGGCCGTGACCGTGTCCCACCACCCGCCCGGCATGTCGGAGAGCGACGTGCGGGTGGCGGTCTGGACCGCCGTCCTCAACTACACGGCCGTCTTCGACGTGCCCGCCCCCTCGGAGGGGGTCCGGATCAGCGTCACTGGCTGACGCGCGACGCGCCGGCGCGACGACGGCGCCCGCCCGGGGACGGCGGAGGCCCCCACCGGCGTTTCCGCTGGTGAGGGCCTCTGTGCTGCTCCCCCGACTGGACTCGAACCAGTAACCCTTCGATTAACAGTCGAATGCTCTGCCAATTGAGCTACGGGGGACCGTGCACGCGGACGTGCAACGAGCCATCACTTTACCGTTCCCACCGGGCTTCGACAAATCCGGTTCCGCCCGGTGGCGTCAGTCCTGGCGGAGGCCGCGCCGCTGCATCTCCAGCTCCAGCAGCTCCCGCTGGAGCTCCTGGTAGCGCTCGCGCTGCCCGGTGGGATCCGTGCGCTGGAGCTCCGCCAGCCGGTCCGACTTCCGCCGGTTGATCTGCAGCTCGAAGAGGCGGTTGAGGATGTCCGCGGTGTAGCGCTCCAGCTGCTGCTGCGTGGTGGCCGGCAGCGGGGTCACGGCGAGCTCGGCGAGGTAGCCGTGCAGCGGCTCCGGGAGGTGTCCGCGCACCCCGTCCACCCAGGCCTGCCCGCTCGGCACGGTGGACCCGTCGCCGAGGAGCTCGGCGCGCGCGGCGAGCACGGCGTCGTGCACGGCCCCGTGCACGGGGTAGCGGAAGGCGCTGAGCCCGAACTCCTCCCAGTGCCGCGCGAGCATCAGGTCCGGGCACTGGATGACGGTCTCGAGGGCCTCGCGCTCCATCCGGGCCACGGGCTCGCGCGGGTCGGGCAGCTCGACCGGGGCCGGCCCGGACGCCTCCGGCTCCGCCGGCCGGTGCAGCGCGGGGGCCTCCTCCCGCTGGGCGCGGCCGGCGGCGTCGACGGCCCGCTGGACCTCCGCCGGCTCGAGCCCGAGCCAGCCCGCGAGCTGCCGCGCGTAGGCGGGGCGCAGGGAGCGGTCGCGGATCCGCG
The DNA here is from genome assembly GCF_000349605.1 of Kocuria sp. UCD-OTCP. Taxonomy (NCBI): domain Bacteria; kingdom Bacillati; phylum Actinomycetota; class Actinomycetes; order Micrococcales; family Micrococcaceae; genus Kocuria; species Kocuria sp. UCD-OTCP. The sequence continues at coordinate 5,423 of NZ_AOSQ01000036.1, read as the reverse complement.
CCACGATGGGCGCGCAGGCGCGCATCGCCCGGATGCGGCCCTCGATGGTGTCCAGGTCGAAGTTCTTCAGCGTCGCCCGGATCGCGAACTCGAACAGGGGGCGGCGGTTCTCCACGAGCTCGGCCACGGCGGCGTCCCCGCGGGCGAGCCGGAGGTCGCACGGGTCCATGCCGTGGGGCTCGACCGCCACGTAGGTCTGCGCCACGAACTTCTGGTCCTCCTCGAACGCGCGCAGGGCGGCCTTCTGCCCGGCGGCGTCGCCGTCGAAGGTGAAGACCACCTCTCCCCCGCCGCCGTCGTCGGAGAGGAACCGCCGGACGATCTTGATGTGCTCGGCCCCGAAGGCGGTGCCGCACGTGGCCACCGCCGTGGTCACGCCCGCGAGGTGGCAGGCCATGACGTCGGTGTACCCCTCGACGACGACGAGGCGCCGCTGCCTGGCGATCTCCCGCTTCGCGAGGTCGATGCCGTAGAGCACCTGGGACTTCTTGTACAGGGCGGTCTCGGGGGTGTTGAGGTACTTCGGGCCCTGGTCGTCGTCGTGGAGCTTGCGGGCGCCGAAGCCGATGACCTCGCCGGCGACCGCGCGGATGGGCCAGACGAGCCGGCCGCGGAACCGGTCGTAGAGCCCGCGGTTGCCCTCGGAGAACATCCCGGTGAGCTTGAGCTCCTGGTCCGTGAAGCCGCGCTCCCGCAGGTGCTTGAGGAGGTGGTCCCAGCCGCGGGGCGCGTAGCCCACGCCGTAGCGCCGGGCCGCCTCGCCGTCGAAGCCCCGCTCGCCCAGGAACTGCTGGGCGGGGGCGGCCTGGCGGGTGTAGAGGTTGCGCTGGAAGAACTCCGCGGCGACCTTGTGCGCGTCCAGCAGGCGCTGGCGACGGCCGACCTCCTCCTTGTTCGGCCCGGAGCCCTGCTCGTAGTGCAGCTCGTAGCCCACCCGGGCCGCGAGCTTCTCCACGGTCTCGGAGAAGGTGGTGTGGTCCATCGTCATGAGGAACGAGATGACGTCCCCGGACTCGTCGCAGCCGAAGCAGTGGTAGGTGCCCATCTGCGGCCGCACGTGGAAGGACGGGGTGCGCTCGTCGTGGAACGGGCAGAGCCCCTTCCAGGAGCCGATGCCGGCGCTCTTGAGGGTGACGTAGCCGTCGACGATCTCCTTGATGTCGGTGCGCGCCCGCACCTCGTCGATGTCCTCGCGTCTGATCAGTCCTGCCACACCGCCAGTCTAGGCGCGCGGCCGGACGGCGGAGGGCCGCCCCGGGCCGCACGGTGGATCACCGTGCGGCCCGGGGCGACCCGTGGAGCGGGAGCCGTCAGCGGCTCAGCGGGAGCGTTCCCGCAGGTCGTGCCGGGTCCGGGTGCCGGTCAGGGCGAGTCCGCCCAGGGCGCCCACCGCGGCGAAGGCGAAGAAGCCCCACGGGTAGGCCAGGCCCGCGGTCAGCAGGCTGCCCCCGATGATCGGGCCCGAGATCGCCCCGAGCCGGCCGACCCCGGCGGACATGCCCAGCGCCGTGGCGCGCACGCGCGGCGGGTGGTTGGCGGCGGTGAACGCGTAGACGAGCACCTGGGAGGAGAACACGAAGCAGCCGGTGACGAAGACCATGGCGTAGATCCCGAGCAGCGGCAGCTTGATCGCCAGGGCCGCGAGCAGCGCGGCCGAGCCGAGGAACCAGATGATGCCGGCTACGCGCGGGGTGATCCGGTCGGCCACCCGGCCGGCGACCGCCAGCCCCGCGATGGCGCCCACGTTGAGGATCAGCAGGAAGCCGAGGGAGTTGCCGAGGTCGTAGTCGGCCGCCCGCATGATCTGCGGCAGCCAGGTGTTGAGGCCGTAGACGAGCAGCAGGCCCATGAAGGAGGCGACCCAGATGGCGATCGAGTTCCGGCGCCAGCCGGTGGAGAGCAGCATGGTGGCGCCGACCTTCTCGGCCTGCTCCTCGGCGGTGTGGTGCTCGAGGTGCACGCCGTAGTGCTCGGCCACGGCGCGGGCCTCGGCCATCCGCCCCTTGGACGCGAGGAACGAGGGGGACTCGGGGAGGAACACGAGCATGAGAGGCACGAGGACGAGCGCCGGCAGGGAGCCCAGGACGAACATCTCCTGCCAGCCGAACTGGACGACGACGACGATGGCGAGCGCCGCGGTGAGCACCGCGCCCACGTGGTAGCCGGTCATCACCAGGGTCGTGGCGTTGGAGCCCCGGCCGAGGCGGGCGAACTCGGTGACCATCGCGATGGCGGTGGGCAGGCAGCCGCCGAGGCCCAGGCCGGCGAGGAAGCGCAGGAGGCCGAAGACGAACACGCTCGGGGAGAACGCCGCGGCGAAGGTCAGCAGGGAGAACATGACCACGGCGCCGATGAGCATCTTGCGGCGGCCGAGCCGGTCGGTGAGGTAGCCCATGGTCAGCGCGCCGATCATCATGCCCACGAGGCCGACGGTGGCCACGGCGGTGCCCTGCGCGGTGGTCATCCCGAGCTCGTTGTTCTCGAGCATGGACGGCAGCACCGCGCCCAGGACCACGGCGTCGAAGCCGTCCAGCAGCACCGCGATCCAGCACAGCGGCGCCACCCACGCCCGGGAGCGGAGGACGGGCCGGGCGCCCGGGGAGGAGGGGGACGCGGCCTGCGGGGCGGGTCCGGTGGAGTTTTCCATGACGATCAGACCTTTGTGAGGAGGAGCACAAACGCGCCGAGTCTAGGGAGCGGCGCCGCGTGCGACCCAGCGCACAGTCATTGAACGGGATCGGCCGCCGCTCCGGTGGGACGGCTCACCAGAGCGGCTTGTCCCCCACCCGCCAGTGGGTGCCGCGGATCCGGTCGTGCAGGGACACGGCGGACAGGTCGGTGAGGGACGCGATCTGGTCCACCACGAGGCGCAGGCGGGCGGCCTCCGTGCCCGGCCCGTCGCCGAGGTCGTGCCAGTCGGCGGTGAAGGCGGGCGAGAGGAAACGGCCGTCGGAGTCCATCAGCGCCCCCACCAGGATCGAGAGCACCTCCTGCTGGTTGTCGTAGATCGGCTGGGCGTCGCGCACCGTGATGACGTAGGTCGTGGCGATGCCCTTGAGCACGCCGATCTCCTCCGTGGTCCCCTCCGGCACCACGAGCTGGGCGTCGTAGCGGGTCAGCGGGTCCTCGCCGTAGATGTCCCGGGTGGCGCCGACCGCGGACATCGCGAAGCGGCCGATGAGCTGGCTCGTCATGTTCTTCAGCCGGGCGAGGTCCTTGCGGGACCCGTCCATCTCCCGGACCCACAGGGACGAGTCCTCGAGGCGGGTCAGGGCGGCGTCGAGGGACTCCGGCGCGGCCTCGGGCAGGTACCAGCGCCGGGTGAGCTCGAGCACCCGGTCCCGCTGGGTGGTGTCGGCGAGCCAGCCCAGCTGCACGAGCCCGGAGGCGATCGCGTCCTCGACGTCGTGCACGGAGTAGGAGATGTCGTCCGAGAGATCCATGACCTGGGCCTCGAGGCACTTGGTGCGCGCCGGGGCGCCGTCGCGCAACCACGCGAACACCGGCAGGTCGTCCGTGTAGACCCCGAACTTCGGGGACCTGGTCCCGTCCGGGCGCAGCGGCGCCTCGTGGGCCTCCCAGGGGTACTTGCACACGGCGTCCAGCACGGCGCGGGTGAGGTTCAGGCCCGCGGGCCGCCCGTCGTCGTCGAGCACCTTGGGCTCGAGCCGGGTCAGCAGGCGCAGGGTCTGCGCGTTGCCCTCGAAGCCGCCGATGTGCTGGGTCAGCCGGTGCAGGGCCGCTTCCCCGTTGTGCCCGAACGGCGGGTGCCCGAGGTCGTGGGAGAGGCAGGCGGCGTCGACGACGTCGGGGTCGCAGCCGAGCATCCGGCCCAGCTCCCGGCCGATCTGGGCGACCTCGAGGGAGTGGGTCAGGCGGTTGCGCACGAAGTCGTCGGTGTCCGGGGAGACGACCTGGGTCTTGGCCGCCAGCCGCCGCAGCCCCGAGGAGTGCAGGATCCGGGCGCGGTCCCGCTCGAAGTCGGAGCGGTACTTGTTGTGGTGGTCCTCCGCCACCCAGCGCGCGACGTCGCGGGCCTCGTAGCCCGGGGCGGGCGCGCCGGTGCGGTCGATCTCGATGGACGTGTGGGGCATGCCCGGTCCTTTCCGTGTGGTGGGGACGGCTCAGCCGCCGGAGACGTCGAGCTCCGCCGCGACCAGCCCCAACCGCTCGGCGTCCCCCAGCTCGCGGGAGCCCAGCCAGCCGTCCGGCAGGTGCGGCTTCTTCGGGGAGCCGGCGCGGCCGCGCGGGCCCTCGACCGCCTCGCCCGGGTAGCCGAGGGACAGGTCGAGCTCGTCCAGCAGCTCGCGCAGGGTCGCGAGATCCGGCACCTGGGCCATCCTGGCGCGCAGCTCACCGCCCACCGGGTAGCCCTTGAAGTACCACGCGACGTGCTTGCGGATGTCGCGCAGCCCCTTGGCCTCGTCGCCGAACATCTCCACGAGCAGCTCGGCGTGGCGGTAGATCGTGCGGGCGACCTGGTCCACCCCGGGGCGGAAGCGGTCGGGGCGGCCCTCGAAGGCGGCCTGCAGGTCCCCGAAGAGCCAGGGCCGGCCCTGGCAGCCGCGGCCGACGACCACGCCGTCCACGCCGGTCTGCTCGACCATGCGCACGGCGTCCTCGGCGCTCCAGATGTCCCCGTTGCCGAGCACGGGCACGTCCGGCAGGGCCTCGCGCAGCTGCGCGATGGCGTCCCAGTCCGCGGTCCCCGAGTAGTGCTGCTCGAGGGTGCGCCCGTGCAGGGCCACGGCCGCGACGCCGCTGTCGCGGGCGATCCGGCCGGCCTCGAGGAAGGTGAGGTGGCCGTCGTCGATGCCCTTGCGCATCTTGACCGTCACGGGGACGTTCCCGCGGGAGGCCTCCTGGACGGCGGTGCGCACGATCGCGGTGAACAGGTCGGTCTTCCAGGGCAGGGCGGAGCCGCCGCCGCGCTTGGTGACCTTGGGGACGGGGCAGCCGAAGTTCAGGTCGATGTGGTCGGCCCGGTCCTCCTCGACGACCATCCGCACGGCCTGCCCGACGTGGACGGCGTCCACGCCGTAGATCTGGATGGAGCGGGGCGTCTCGTCCGGGTCGTGGTCGATGATCCGCATCGACTCGGGCCGGCGTTCCACGAGGGCGCGGGCCGTGACCATCTCGGTGACGTACAGGCCGCCGCCGTACTCGCGGCACAGCCGGCGGAACGCCTTGTTGGTGACTCCGGCCATCGGCGCCAGCACCACGGGGACGTCGATCGTGAGCGCGCCCAGGTGCAGGGGCGGCAGGTCGAGCCGGGCGGGGTGGTTCTCGGTACGGGTGTCCATCACCGGGGAATTCTCTCACGGACGGCAGCGGCGCAGGGCCCCGGGGTGCTCCCCGGGGCCCTGCGCCGGCCGGCGCGGGTCAGATCCAGCGCTTTTCGAACCGTTTTTGCCGGCACGTCG
>NZ_AOSQ01000035.1:0-47599 GCF_000349605.1 Kocuria sp. UCD-OTCP | reverse complement strand
CGCCCGGTCCCATCCCGAACCCGGAAGCTAAGACCCGCAGCGCCGATGGTACTGCACCCGGAAGGGTGTGGGAGAGTAGGACACCGCCGAACCACACCACCAGGGTCGAGCCCCCGCACCACACGGTGCGGGGGCTCCCCGCATTTAACACCCATCGTCTTCGTTGAATCCCCTCCGACCACGGCTTATGGTCGAGGACCAGGACCCGGTGACGACGAGGAGGAGCCGTGCGACGGAGCAGGCTGATGGCAACAGTGATCGGAACGACTGCTCTGGTGCTCGCCGGCTGCGGCGGGGGCGGTGACGACAGCGCCGTGGTCGAGGAGACGTCGGCCGCCCCGGAGGCGGCTCCCGGCTCCCGCGCCGTCCTCCAGGACGCCGAGGGCGCGGAGGTCGGCAGCGTCAGCTTCTCGGAGGTCGCCGCCGGCACGGAGGTCGTGGCCGAGGTGCAGGGACTCGAGCCCGGCTTCTACGGACTGCACGTGCACGCGACCGGCCTCTGCGAGCCCGACAGCACGGCCCCGGGGGACCCCGGCACCACGGGCGCGTTCCTCTCCGCGGGTGGCCACCTCGGGAACGAGGACGCCGAGCACCCCGGCCACCGGGGCGACCTCCCCGGTCTCCTGGTGACGGAGGAGGGGGCGGGCTTCCTCACGACGGTCACCGACCGCTTCGGTGTCCAGGACCTCGTGGCCGACGACGACGGCAGCGCCGTGATGGTCCACTCGGGCCCCGACAACCACGCCAACGTCCCGGAGCGCTACGCCCCCGGCGGACTCGACGAGGCCACGCTGGGCACGGGCGACGCCGGCTCGCGGCTGGCCTGCGGCGTCGTCGAATGACCGCGGGCCGTTCCGGCCGCGGGTGAGACCCGGCCCTGCGGCGGCGTCCTTCGCTACCCTGGGAGCGTTCCTGCCGTACGCCCGAGAGAGGGGTCTCCCACCATGCCCGACGTCAGTCCCGCCACCGCCCGGATCAACGGGGTCACCATGACCTACACCGACCGGGGGGAGGGGCCGGTGCTCCTCCTGCTGCACGGTCACGCCTACGACCGCAGCATGTGGACCCGTCAGGTCGAGGTGTTCGCCTCCCGCGGCTGGCGCGTGATCGCCCCCGACCTGCGCGGCTTCGGCGGGTCCGAGGTCACCGAGGGGATCGTCTACACCGAGGAGTTCGCGGACGACGTCGCCGCGCTGCTCGAGCACCTGGCCGTCGACCGGGCGGTGGTGGTCGGGTTCTCGATGTCCGGCCAGATCGCCATGGAGCTCCTCCACCGCCACCCCGGCCGGGTCCGGGCGCTGGTCGTCAACGACACCGTCCCCGAGGCGGAGGACGCCGCCGGCAGGCGGCGCCGCCACGTCGCCGCGGACGCCATGCTGGCCGGCGGCATGGAGGCCTACGGCCGCAACGTCCTGGGCAGGATGGTCGCCGAGTCGACGGTGGAGACCCGCCCCGGGGTGGCGGCCGAAGTGCTGGCCATGCTGCAGAACGCTCCCGCGAAGGGGGCCGCCGCGGCCATGCGCGGGCGCGCCGAGCGCCGGGACTTCACCGAGCTGCTCCGCAGCGCCCGGATCCCCGTGCTCGTCGTGGTGGGCGCGGACGACGCCTTCGACGGCGGCGCCGGCCAGCGGATGGCCGAGCTGGCCCCCGGGGCGGAGCTCGTCGTCGTCGACGGCGCCGGGCACACCCCCAACCTCGAGCAGCCGGCCGCGTTCGACGACGCCCTGGAGAACTTCCTGCACCGTCTCGAGGCCTGAGCGCGGTCACCCCGCGGCGGTACGTTCCTGCACCCCGTGCCCCTCGGCGGTCCCTCCGTCACGGTGGCGCGGGGTGTCTGTTCTCCCACAGAGAAGCCGTTGTCCTGCCGACCGTATCATCAGTATGCTGTCCAGATCAGTGCACGACGAGGGGAAGTGGAGCATGGCCGAGACGAACAGCGGCAACCCGGAGAACGCCGACCGCGAGACGGTGGACCAGCTCGCGTTCCAGAACCCCGTGACGCGATACCCCGTCCTGTCGCCCCCGAAGCAGGACCAGCCCGAGCCGGGCCTGGACGTCGAGCTCGAGCCCAGGACCGACCGCGGGGAGCTCTCCTACCGGGGGACCGGTCGGCTGGAGGGGCGCAAGGCCCTGATCACCGGGGCGGACTCGGGCATCGGCGCGGCCGTCGCCATCGCGTTCGCCAAGGAGGGCGCCGACGTCGCCCTGAACTACCTCCCGGACGAGGAGCCCGACGCGCAGGTGGTCAAGGCCGCCATCGAGAAGGCCGGTCGCACGGCCGTCCTCCTCCCCGGGGACCTGACCGACAAGGACTTCTGCGCGGCCCTGGTCGACAACGCCGTGGACGGGCTGGGCGGGCTCGACATCCTCGTCAACAACGCCGGCAAGCAGGTGGCGGTCGAGAGCCTCGAGGACCTGAGCGACGAGCAGCTGGTCGACACCTTCACCGTCAACATCGTGGCGATGTTCCGGATCACCAAGGCGGCGCTGCGGCACCTGCCCGCGGGGTCCTCCATCATCAACACGACGTCGATCCAGGCGTACCAGCCGTCGCCGGACCTCCTCGACTACGCGTCGACCAAGGCGGCGATCAACAACTTCACCAAGGGCCTCGGCCAGCAGCTGGCACCCAAGGGCATCCGCGTCAACGCGGTGGCGCCGGGACCGTTCTGGACGCCTCTCCAGGTCTCGGACGGGCAGCCGAAGGACGCACTGCCCGAGTTCGGGCAGTCGACGCCCCTCGGCAGGGCCGGCCAGCCCACGGAACTGGCCCCCGCCTACGTGTTCCTCGCCTCCTCCGAATCGAGCTACGTCATCGGCGAGACCCTCAACGTCAACGGCGGCAGCCCGTCGCCGTGAGGACGCGCCGATCCGGCGAAGGTCTTGGCTCCGTGGAGCCTTCGACCTAGGCTAGAACCAGCCCGCACCATCAGTGGACTTATGAAATGTTCCAGAAAGGCGGAATCATGACCACCAACCCCTATGACCCGACCCCCTACGACGCCGGCTCGAGCCACGCGGCCGACACCGGCACCTCGTCCAAGAAGGACGTCGCGGCGGAGCAGGGCAAGGCCGAGGCGGACCAGCTGAAGCACGAGGCCGCCGGCTCCGGCCAGCGCGTCAAGGAGACGGCGAAGGAGCAGGCCGGAGCCGTCAAGCAGGAGGCCACCACCCAGGCGCAGAACCTCCTCGGCCAGCTCCGGAGCGACCTGAGGGACCAGGTGGCCCCCCAGCAGGAGCGCATCGCCTCGAGCGTCCGCTCCGTCAGCGACGAGATCAACGCCCTGTCCCGCGGTGAGAAGCCCGAGACGGACTTCGTCACGGGTCTGCTCGGCAGCGTCTCCGGGCGCGTCGACTCCATGGCCTCCTCCTTGGAGAACAAGGACGCCCAGGACCTGCTGCAGGACGTCCGCCGGTTCGCGGCCCGCCGCCCCGGGACCTTCCTGGCCCTGGCGGCCGGCATCGGGCTCCTCGCCGGCCGCGCCACCCGCGGCGTCAAGGACAGCGACGAGATCGCGACCGACCGCCAGGGCGCCAAGGAGTACTTCGGCGTCTCCGGCCGGCAGGACCAGGGCACCGCGGCCGGGACGGGCGTCGCCACCGGCGCCGTCTACGACCAGGGCTACGACCGCAACCTCACGGCGACCGAGACCTCGGGCTACACCCCGGCCGACCCCTACGCCTACCGCTCCGACGAGCAGGGCGAGGCGGCCCGCACCTACACCGACCGCGTGCCCGGCACCGTCTATCCCGATCAGGAGGGCGACCGTCGATGAGCCATCCCATTCCCCCCTCGGACGCCGAGGACAGGGCGGAGCACGAGTCGCTCGGTGAGATGTTCAAGTCGCTGAGCACCAACCTCTCCACCCTCATCCAGCAGGAGATCGCGCTCGCCAAGGCCGAGACGACGCAGGCGGTGCAGGAGGCCAAGCAGTCCGCCAAGGACACGGGCAAGGGCGCCGGCATGCTCGCCGGGGCCGGCGTGGCCGGACACTTCGTCCTGCTCTTCCTGTCCCTCGCGCTCATGTGGGGACTCAGCAACCTCGTGGGCCTGGCCTGGTCCTCGGTCATCGTGGCCGTGCTCTGGGCCGTCATCGCCGGCATCCTCGCCGCGATGGGCAAGAAGAACCTCAACGAGGGCAAGCGGGAGATGACCGAGGCGACCCAGGATCCGCTGCCCCTCACCCGCGAGACCGTCTCCGAGATCCCGGACACCGTGAAGCCCTCCAAGAAGGAGAACCGATGAGCCAGCAGAACCCCGAACAGATCCGCGCCGACATCGAGGCCACCCGCGCTCGGCTCGGCTCCGACGTCGACGCCGTCGCGGAGAAGGTGACGCCCGAGCGCGTCGTCGAGCGGCAGAAGGACAAGGTCCGCGGCAAGGTCCAGGACACCGTGCACGGAGTGAGGGAGCGAGTCATGGGTTCTTCCGACGACGAGTTCACGGTGGGCGGCTACTCCACCGGTGACGTCAGGGACGAGGCAGCGTACCGCGCCGACCAGGCCCGCGGCGCCGTGCAGAACGCCCCGGCCACGGCCAGGGCGAAGACCCGGGGCAACCCGCTGGCCGCCGGTCTGATCGCCCTCGGCGCCGGCTGGCTCGTCGGCTCGCTGCTGCCCTCCACGCAGAAGGAGCAGGAGCTCGTCGCCGACGCGGCGGACCGGGTGCAGCCCCACGCCCAGCACGTGGTCGAGTCCGCGAAGGGCGCGGCGCAGGAGGTCGCCCAGGACCTGAAGGAGCCGGCCCAGGAGGCCGCGCAGTCCGTCAAGGAGACCGCGCAGTCGGGCGCCCAGGAGGTCAAGCAGCAGGGCCAGGGCGAGGCCCAGCACCTGAAGTCCTCCGCACAGGACTCGGCGCAGTCCGTCAAGGACGAGACGAAGAACGCCTGACCCGCGCCCGGCCGCACCCCGGCCGGGAGCCGGTGGCGCACCGGGCACGACGAGGCCCCCGGACCGACGGTCCGGGGGCCTCGTCGTGCCCGGGGACCGGTCAGCGGGCCCGGGCGGCGTGCCCGAGGAGCCCCGGGAAGTAGCCGGACAGGTAGCCGCGCTCGGTCGGGTGCAGGTTGTGGCTGCTGGCGTCGGGGCCGAAGAGGATCCACGGGTCAGCCGAGCCGACGCCGTGGCCGCGGAAGCGGTCGGTGACGTCCACGAAGACGGCGCCCTCCTCCTCCACGCCGGCCGCGAGAGCCGCGTTGAGCTCGTCGGTCCAGTCGTTGAGCTGGGCGGCCCGTTCGGCGGAGATCAGCGGGCTGTCCGCGCGGTCGTCGAAGAGGTGCGGATAGCCCAGCACCACGATGCGCGCGTCCGACGCCGCGTCGACGGCCGCGACGGTCTTGCCCGCGGAGGCGGCGGCGGACGCGATGAGCGCGGGGGCCTCCGCGAGCTTGGCGTCGCACGGCGCCGGACCGTAGGCGGCCTCGGCGGGGGCGCTGCACGCCTCGATGAACCCGCCCCACCCGATGTCGTTGCCCCCCAGGGTCAGTGTCACCAGGTCGGCCGAGTCGAGGGCGTCGGCGACCGGCTCCGTGGCGACGAGCTTCCGCACATGGTGCGTCTCGTAGCCGGCGCACGCCGCGTCCAGGGTCACCTCGATCCGGGGGTGCGCGTCCAGCTTGTCGACGTGGTCCCGTCCCGTGCCCTGGACGCAGCCGGGAACGCCCTCGACCGCCTGGAGCCCGCCCGTGCCGAAGGCCGCGGAGTAGGAGTCGCCGAGGTTGACGACCTCGACGGTGCGCGGGGCCGCGGCGGCGGGGGAGGCGGCCGCGCCCGAGAGGGCGAGCGCCGCGGCCAGGGCGGTGACGGTGCGTCGGGCGGTGACTGAGGACATGGCGGGGACCTTTCGGGGGGCGGTGGCGCCTCCCGGGGGCGGCGCCGTGACGGCGGACGCCGGTGACTCCCTGAATTTACAGTCGCGACGCGGCGGAGGGAAGGTCTGTCCCGGCGTCCTGACCCCAGGCCCCGGCCAGGAGCTCGAGGGAGCGCAGCACCTGCTCCTGGGTGGGGGACGCGGGGGCGATCATGAGCTCGTCGGCGTCCGCCGTGACCGCGAAGTCCTCCAGGGCGGACCGGACCTCGTCGCCCGTGCCCGCGGCCGACCAGTGCAGCATGTGCAGGATCTGCTGCCCGGCGGGGCTGTCCATCACCATGTCCAGCTCGGCCTCGCTCAGCTCGCGGCCGCGGCCCACCATGGCGCGCACCCGTTCGCGCCGGGCGGTCCCGAGCTGTTCGGCGGCGTCCTCGGCGGTGTCCGCGGCGATGACGTTGACGGCCGCGACGACGTACGGCTCCGCGAGCTGCTCGGAGGGACGGAACCCGGCGCGGTAGGCGGCCACGGCGTCCACGAGCGCGTCGGGGGCGAAGTGGGAGGCGAAGGCGTAGGGCAGCCCGTAGGCGGCGGCGAGCTGGGCGCCGAACAGCGAGGAGCCCAGGATCGTGAGGGGCACGTCCGTCCCGGCGCCCGGCACGGCGCTGACCCCCGGGACGAGCGAGCGGCCGCTGAGATAGCCCTGCAGCTCGCGGACGTCCTGCGGGAACTGCTCGGCGGCGGAGGGGTCCCGGCGCATGGCCCGCACCGTCCGCAGGTCCGTGCCGGGGGCCCGGCCCAGGCCCAGGTCGATCCGTCCGGGGTGCAGCTCGGCGAGGGTGCCGAACTGCTCGGCGATCACGAGGGGGGAGTGGTTGGGCAGCATGACGCCGCCCGCGCCCAGGCGGACGGTGGAGGTGTGCGCGGCGACGTGGGCGATCAGCACGGCCGGGGCCGAGGAGGCGATCGTGGGCATGTTGTGGTGCTCCGAGTACCAGACCCGCAGGTACCCCAGGCGCTCGGCGTGCTGGGCGAGGCGCACGGAGTCGGCGAAGCTCTCGCCCACGGACGCGCCCTTGCGGACGGTGGCGAAGTCGATGACGGACAGGGGCAGCGGCACGGCGGACCTTTCACGGTGATCGGGAGAACCTCCACGCTACTCCTCTCCGCCCGGGGCCGCCGTGGCGGGGCGCACACCGGTGCCGCCGCCCGCGGTGCCGCCGCCCGCGGTGCCGGTGCGCGGTGTCGGCGGTCGCGGCTACGCTCGGCAGCATGATCGACCCCTCGACCCCGTTCTCGGCGCCCGAGCTGTTCGAGCTGCCCCGGGAGCGCGCGGAGATCGCCCCCGGCGCCGTCCACGTGCCGGGGTGGCTCGGGCCCGAGGAGCAGCGGGACCTGGTGCTCCGCTGCCGGGAGTGGGCCGTGGGCCCGGTGCCCATGCGGCACATGGTGCTCCCGGGCGGCGGCCGGATGTCGGTGCGCTCCACGACACTGGGCTGGGACTGGGCGCCCTACCGCTATCTGCGCACCGGGGAGCGCAAGCGGGCACCGGACATGCCCCCGTGGCTGACCGAGCTGGGCCGCCGGGCCGCCCAGGAGGCCTACGGCCTCGGCAGCCCGGACGCGCAGGACTACCGGCCGGACACCGCCCTGGTGAACTTCTACGACGCCGACGCCCGGATGGGCATGCACCAGGACAGGGACGAGGCCTCCGCCGCGCCGATCGTCTCCCTCTCGCTCGGGGACACCTGCGTCTTCCGCTTCGGGAACACGCAGACCCGCTCGGCGCCGTACCGGGACGTGGAGCTGCGCAGCGGCGACCTCTTCGTCTTCGGCGGACCCTCCCGCTACGCGTTCCACGGGGTGCCGCGCATCCGCCCCGGCACGGGGGCGGCCGCGCTGGGCATGAAGGGCGGGCGGCTGAACCTGACCCTCCGGATGACGGGACGTTCCCGGCCGGAGCGCTGAGTCCCCGTGCCAGACTGGCGGGATGGAGCTTTCCGATCCCGCACCGGCCCACCTGATCGACCCGGCGGCGCCGGACGCCGAGGACGTCGGCGCCTACCGTCTGCTCGCCGCGGACATCGCCTCCGGCGTGGCGGTCGTGGCCGCCCGGCACCGCCGGCGGGACGTCGCCGCGACCGTGACCGGGTTCCTCGATGTCTCCTACGACCCGCCCACCATGCTCGTGAGCCTCTTCGAGGAGGGGCGGATCTGCGACGCGGTGGAGTCCTCCGGCGCGTGGACGCTCTCCGTGCTGCGTCGGGACCAGGAGGGCATCGCCAACTGGCTCGCGAGCCCCGGCAATCCGGTCGAGGGCCTGCTGGACGGCGTGCCCTTCCGGCGCGCGCCGCGCTCGGGGGCGCCCGTCCTGGACGGGGCGCTCGCGTGGTTCGAGCTCTCCACCGTGGCCGTGCACACCGCCGCGACGCACCGGGTCGTCGTCGGCGAGGTGACCGCGATGGGCCGCGGGGTCGCGGAGGCCCAGGCCGACGACCCGCTGGTGCACTACGCCCGCGGCTACCGGGGCCTGACCCGGTGACCCGGGGGCGCCGGACACGACGACGGCCCCCGTGCAAGACTGTGACGTCGGGTTTCTCCCGCCCCGTCAGCGGCGGAATCGATTGACTTCCGCTCCGGTTCCGGACGTAGCGTGGACCGGTGGGGCCGCCCGGCGGCACCGTTCCCACGGCTCTCCACGGAAGGACACTCATGGCGGCCCAGCACCACGAACGCCGGCCTCGTCGGGGGCACGGCGACGACGCGCCGGCCGGCGGCGCACCGGAGCAGAGCCCTGCGCGGACGCCCGAGCGGACGGCGGAGGAGCCGCGGCTGAGCGCGGTCCCGCGGCCCGGCCCCCCGGCCGAGCGCGCGGCCGCGTCGGTCGCCGACCTCGAGGTCCCGGCAGACCACCTCCAGGACCTGGAGCACGTGGGCGAGGCGTTCAAGGCGGCCTTCGCCCACCACCCCGCGGGGGTCGCGATCATCACCGCGCGGGGCCCCGAGGGGCCGGTGGGCCTGACGGCGTCCTCGGTGTCCTCCGTGTCGGCCGTGCCGCCGATCCTCGGCTTCTCCCTGCAGGCCCGTCAGGGCTCGGCCGCGCTGCTGGCCGAGGCCGACTCCTTCCTGGTGCACCTGCTGGACGCCGAGAACCTCGACCTCGCCCGGTCCTTCGCCGTCTCCGGGGCGCCGCGCTTCGGGGCGGACATGCCCTGGGAGTACCTGGAGACGGGGGAGCCCCGGCTGCTCAACGTCGCCCGGGTCCTGCGCGCGGTCCCGCTGGCCCGGATCAAGGCCGGGCCCGCCCTCGTGTTCAACGCCGCCGTGGTCGACGTCCTCGGCCACGAGGGCACGGGCGTCCCCCTCGTCTACCACCGCCGCCGGTTCCACGAGCTCAACGACCGCTCCGCCCTGGACCCCGAGGCCTGAGCACCCGGAGACGGGCCCCGAAGTCCCGGAAGAACTTCGGACTTTGTTGTTGACACATCACCAAGGTGCTCCTAGAGTAGTTGACGAAGCAACAACCTGCTCGCCACCGATCCCCAAGGAGAACACCATGTCCCAGCTCAACGGTCTCGTCCCCGGTTCCTGGACCTTCGACCCCGCCCACTCCGAGGTCGGCTTCACCGTCCGCCACGCCGGCATCTCCAAGGTGCGCGGCACCTTCGGCGAGGTCGACGCGCAGCTCGAGGTCACCGACCCGGTCGAGAGCTCGACCCTGAACGCCACGGTCCAGATGGCGAGCATCGACACCAAGAACGCCGACCGCGACGCCCACGTGCGCAGCGCCGACTTCTTCGCGGTCGAGGAGCACCCCACGATGACCTTCACCTCGACCGCCGTGGCCTTCGACGGCGAGGAGGGCACGATCACCGGTGAGCTGACCATCAAGGACGTGACCCGCACCGTCGAGCTCGCCACCGACTTCAGCGGCGTGGTCGTCGACGCCTTCGGCGTGACCCGCGCCGGCTTCTCCGCCGAGACCACCATCTCCCGCAAGGACTTCGGCATCACCTGGAACGCCGCGATGGAGGCCGGCGGGGTCCTCGTCTCCGACAAGGTCGTCATCAGCCTCGACGTGGCGTTCACCGCGCCGCAGAACGACCCCGAGGAGACCGTCGAGGGCCAGGAGGCCGCCTCGGCCCAGGCCTGATCCCCGACGGGCGCGCACGGGAGCGGCCCGCACCCCTGCAGGGGTGCGGGCCGCTCCCGTGCGCGCCGTGACCGGTGCCGCGGGCCGGTGCGGCTAGCGGAGCTGCTGCACCAGGAACCAGATCGCGGGACCCGCGACCAGCAGCAGCAGCGCCCACCGGCGCAGCCGCACCTCGAACGTGGCGGCGTTGAACCGCCGCCCGTCCTTCGGCCGGGACTCGGCGATCTCGTCCTCGAGCGGCTTGGGGGAGGGCTCCTGCGACTCCTCGTGCGGGTCCTCGGGGCCGGTGCCGGCAGGGGGCACCGAGGTCACCGCCACTTCGTGGTCATGATCAGCCCCACCATCATCAGGGCCAGGCCCACCCCGATGTTCCACGTGCCGATCCCGGGCACGGGATAGGTGCCCTGGAAGAGGTAGTAGACGATGAGCCACAGCAGCCCGGCCACCAGCAGGCCCAGCATGATGGCCTTGTACCAGGTGGGCGTCGGGGCGTGGGTCTCCGGGGAGCCGTGCCGGGAGCGCTCGGTGAGCTCCTGCGCCACCGCGTTCGCGGCGGCCTCCGGGTCGAACGCGGTGGAGCCGCCGGGCAGCCCCTCCGCCGCCAGCCGCGCCAGCTCCGCGTCGACGGGCGGGGCGGCGGCCGGCGTCGACCGTCCGGAGCCGCCCGGACGGCGGGCCGGCTTCTTGCGGCGGTTCTTGGACTCGGGCACTGATCCTCCTGATCACCAAGCGGGCCGTCTTCACGGCGGGGGGTCCGGTGCACCAGTCTAGCCGCCCGGTGCGCGCCCTCCTGCGGACGCGTAAGCTGGACGGGCGCACGCGCCGAGAGGCACCCCACTCCCAGGAGATCCTGTGACCGTCAAGATCCTCGTCGTGGACAACTACGACAGCTTCGTCTACACCCTCGTCGGCTACCTCGAGCAGCTCGGTGCGAAGACCACGGTCATCCGCAACGACGACCTCGACGAGACCGCCGCGTGCGCGCTCGCCGACGAGCACCAGGGCGTCCTCCTCTCGCCCGGCCCGGGCGCTCCCGCCGACGCCGGCGTGTGCACCGCCCTGATCCGCCACGCCGAGCGGACGGGGCAGCCGCTGCTCGGCGTCTGCCTCG
This sequence comes from Kocuria sp. UCD-OTCP, assembly GCF_000349605.1. Lineage (NCBI taxonomy): Bacteria > Bacillati > Actinomycetota > Actinomycetes > Micrococcales > Micrococcaceae > Kocuria > Kocuria sp. UCD-OTCP. The sequence goes on along the minus strand of NZ_AOSQ01000035.1, from coordinate 36,529 downwards.
GCCACCAGGCCCTCGCGGAGGCGTACGGGGGAACCGTCACCCACGCCGAGGAGCTCATGCACGGGAAGACCTCCCGGGTGGAGCACAACGGCACGAGCGTCTTCGGCGCCGTGCCCAGTCCGTTCACCGCGACCCGCTACCACTCGCTCGCCGTCGTGGACCAGTCCGTGCCCGACGTCCTCGAGGTCACCGCCCGCACCCCGAACGGGGTGATCATGGGGCTGCGCCACAAGAGCGCCCCGCTGCACGGGCTGCAGTTCCACCCGGAGTCCGTCCTCACCGAGGGCGGCTACCTCATGCTCGGCAACTGGCTCGAGCTCGTAGGGCTCAAGGGCGCGGCGCGGGCCGCCATGTCGCTGTCCCCGCTGATCGCCGTCTGACCCTCGGCCGCCGGCCCGGACGTCAGTCGCGCCGGGGCCCTCGGTCCGCGCCCTGCTCGAGCGCTTCGCGGGCCCGGTCGGCCGCCTGCTCGGGGATCCCGTCCTGCTCGTCGTCGTCGCGCGCCTCGGTCTCGGGGGAGTCCTCCGGGGACGTCTCGGCGGAGTCGTCCGGGGTGCTGCCGGGCTCGGACTCCTCCTCCTCCGGTGCGGCGGTCTCCTCGGCCTCCTCCTCGTCCTCGGTCGCCTCCGGGGACGGCGACGGGGTGGGCGAGGGGCTCGGCTCCGGAGCGGGCTCGGGCTCCGGGGCGACCGCCACGGTGAGCGTGATCGTCGAGCCCTGCGGCGCGGACTGTCCGGCGTCGACGCTCTGGTCCACGACCTGCCCGGCGGGCACTCCGGCCCGGGGGGTGGTGACGACCTCGGACGAGAGGCGGACCGCGTCCGCGCCGAGGGCCGCGACCGCCTCCTGCCGGCTCAGGCCCACGAGCTGCGGCACGGTCACCCGCCCCGTGGACAGCACGAGCTGCACCTCCGAGCCGCTCGGAACGGTGGTCCCGCCGGCCGGGTCGGTGGCGACCAGCATCCCCTGGGGCACCCACGGGCTGTTCGCCGTGCGGGTCGCCCCGGCCTCGAGCCCGGCGGCCTCCAGGGCGTCCCGCACGTCCTCCTCGGACCGGCCCGCGAGGTCGTCGGGGACCTCCACCTCGGCGGGCCCCCGCGAGACCGCGAGGACCACGGCGGAGCCCTCCTCGACCTGTGTGTCGGCCGTGGGATCGGTGCCCACGGCGTCGCCCTCGGGCACCTCGTCGTCGAAGACCTCCTCGCGCTGCGGCACGAGCTCCGCGTTGCGCAGCGCCGTCTCGGCCACCGCCGCGTCCATCCCCGCCACGTAGGGGACGGCGACGAGCGCGGGTCCGCCGCGCTGGTCCTGGACCCACTGGAGGGCCACGACCCCGAGGACGGCGAGGACCGCGAGGGCGAGCAGGCCGATCAGCGCCGCGCGCAGCGGTCGCCGTCGGCGGTCCCGCGCAGGGGTCGAGCCGCTGCCGGGGTCGTCCGCCGGCACCGGCGCCGCGGCGACCGCCGTGCCCGCCGCCGTCGGCGGGGCGGCCGCCCCGGCGGGCACGGGCACGGGCACGGGCGGGAGGGTCTTGGTGTCCTCGTCCCGCTGCCGCACCGCGTGCAGGGGCTGGGTGGCGTCCAGGTCCCCCGGCACCGCGGGGCGCAGCTCGCGCAGCGCCCGGCGCATCTGCCCGGCGTCCTGGAAGCGGGCGGAGCGGTCCTTGGCGAGGGCCTTCGCCAGGAAGTCGTCGACGCGCCCGCCGAGCCGCGGGTCCAGCTCCGAGGGCGCGGGGGGATGGTCCCGGACGTGCTGGGCGGCGATGTCCACCGAGGACCCGCCCACGAACGGCGCCCGGCCCGTGAGCATCTCGAAGAGCACGCACGCGGCGGAGTAGAGGTCGGAGCGGGCGTCCACGGACTCGCCCCGGGCCTGCTCCGGGGACAGGTACTGCGCGGTGCCGAGGACGGCCTGGGCCTGCGTCAGGGCCGGCGAGGTGTCCTCCACGGCCCGGGCGATGCCGAAGTCCATGACCTTGATCTGCCGCTCGGGGGTGACAATCACGTTGGCGGGCTTGATGTCCCGGTGGACGATGCCGGCCCGGTGGCTGTACTCCAGGGCGTCGAGGATGCCCAGGGTGATGTCCACGGCCTCCTGGGGCGTCACGGCGTTCTCGTGGATCAGCTCCCGCAGGGTCCGGCCGGGCACGTATTCCATCACGATGAACGGCCGGTCCACGCCCTCGTCGGTCGTCGCGAGGATCTCGCCCGTGTCGTAGACCGAGACGATGGAGTGGTGGTTCAGGGCGGCCACGGACTGGGCCTCGCGCTTGAACCGCTCGTGGAAGGTGCCGTCCCGAGCCAGTTCGGGGCGCAGCACCTTGATGGCCACCCGCCGGCCCAGCCGCAGGTCCCGCCCCAGGTGGACGGTGGCCATCCCGCCGCGGCCGATGGTCTCGCCCACCTCGTAGCGGTCGTTGATGAGGGAGGGGACGGGGTTCCGGCCCGGCACGGCTCAGCCCTCCTGGCCGGGCCCGGTCGGTGTCGCGGTGGGCGAGGGCGATCCGGTGGTGGGGGCGGTGGTGGTCTCGGGCGCGGCGGCGACCCACATCTCGATGGTGTCGCCGGGGCGGACGGTGGACCCGCCCAGGGGCTGGGTGCGCAGCACGGTCCCTGGCTCGGCGTCCTCGGTGGTCTCGTCGTAGCGGATGATGTTCACGCCCAGGAGCCGGATCTCGTCGATCAGCGGGTCGGCCGGGCGGCCGACCATCCCGGAGGGCAGCTCCACGGTGTCCGGGCCGGTCGAGTAGACCACCGTGATGGTGGTGCTCCGCGCCACCTGGCCCACCGGGTTCAGGGACAGGACGGTGTTCTGCTCCTCGGCGGCGGTGCGGCCCTCGCGCTCCACGGGGAAGCCCAGGTCGGAGAGTTCCTGCACCACCTCGTCCACCGGCCGGCCCTCGTAGCGGGCGGCGAGGACCTCCACGGTGTCCGCGCCGGGCTGCTCCGCCGCCGGGGGCGTCGGCTCGCCGGGCACCGTCGAGGTCGAGACGGTGCCCGTGGGGGAGGGCTCCTGGCTCACGGGCGCCGGCTCGCGCAGCAGGAAGAACCACAGCAGCCCTGCCACGAGGAGCAGCACCAGGAGCACCGGCAGCAGCCAGGCCCACACCGAGCGGCGCTCCCGGCGCTCCTCGGGACGGGCCGGACCGGTGCCGGGGCCCTCCCCGGGGCCCTCCGGGCCGTCGACGACGTCCAGCTCGGCGGTGATGGGCCGTGGCCCGCCGGCGGCGGCGGCTCCGGTCGCCGCGGCGGCCGCGGTGCGGTCCCGGTCCAGCACCTGCGTCGGCTCGTCGCGCACGGGCTCGAACGCCTGGGTGGCGTCGTCGTCGGGCAGGTCGAGGAAGGGGCGCATCCCGGGGACGGCCGCGACCGCCGCGTCCTCGTCCCCGCGGCGGATGGCGTCCACGGCGGTGGCCAGGGCGCCGGCCGTGGCAGGGCGGTCCTTGGGGTCCTTCGCCAGCATCGACATCAGCAGCGCACGCACGGTCTCGGGCACGCTGTCCTTCAGCGGCGGCGGCGGGTCGTTGACCTGCGCGAGGGCGATCGCGATCTGCGACTCCCCGGTGAACGGGCGGCGCCCGGCCAGGCACTCGTAGCCGATGATGCCCAGCGAGTAGATGTCCGAGGACCCCGTGGCGGTCTGACCCGTGGCCTGCTCGGGCGCGAGGTACTGGGCGGTGCCCATGACCTGCCCGGTGGCCGTGAGGGGCACCTGGTCCGCCAGGCGGGCGATGCCGAAGTCCGTGACCTTCACCCGGTTGTCCGGGGTGATGATGAGGTTGCCGGGCTTCACGTCGCGGTGCACCAGGCCCTGGGCGTGCGCGGCCGCCAGCGCCCGTGCGGTCTGCCCGATGTAGTTGAGCACGGTGTCCGGGGCGAGCGTCTTCTGCCGCTCGATGATGTTGGACAGCGGCTCGCCCGGGACCAGCTCCATCACGAGGAAGGCGGAGCCCTCCTCCTCGCCGTAGTCGAAGACGTTGGCCACCCCGGGGTGGTTCAGGAGCGCGGTGTGCCGGGCCTCGGCGCGGAAGCGCTGCAGGAAGTTCGGGTCCCCGTTGTACTCCTCCTTGAGGATCTTCACGGCCACGATCCGGCCCAGGACCCGGTCCTTGGCCTTCCACACCTCACCCATGCCGCCGATCGCGATCCGATCGGTCAGTGCGTAGCGCCCGCCCAGGACGGTGCTCGACGATGGTCTCACTTGTTCAACACCGCCTCGAAGAGTCGCTTGGCACCGGGACTGGTCAGGGAGGCGCCCGTCGCCACGTCCACGTCCTCGAAGACGACGGCGAGGGCCACCTGGGGGTCGTCGGCCGGCGCGAAGCCCGTGAACCAGGAGTCGTTGAGGCCTTCGTCCGAGCCGATCTCGGCGGTGCCCGTCTTCCCGGCCACCTCGACCCCCGGGACGGCCGCGCCGCGGGCGATGCCGTCCTCGACGACCTGCACCATCAGGTCCGAGACGGTCCCGGCGACGTCCGCGCTCGTGGAACGGCGCAGCTGCTCCGGGTTGAGCTCCTCGATCACGGACAGGTCGGCGGAGCGCACGGTGCGCACGAGCTGGGGCTTCATCTGCACGCCGTTGTTGGCGATCGTGGCGCTCATCATGGCCACCTGCAGGGGCGTGGTGCGCACGTCGTACTGGCCGATCGAGGACAGCGCGAGCTGGGCCTCGTTGAGCTCCTCGGGGAACACCGACGGGGTCACCTTGAGCGGCACCGAGAGGGGCTCCCCGTAGCCGAAGTTCCGGGCGGTCTCCCGGATCGCGTCCTCCCCGAGGTCCAGGGCGATCGAGGCGAACGGCGTGTTGCAGGACTGCTCGAGCGCGAACTCCAGGTCCGCCTCCGCACGGGCGGTGCAGCCGCCGCCCACGTAGTTGGGCAGGGTCACGTCGGTGGCGGGCAGGGGCAGCTCCTGGGGGTTCGGGATCAGGGTCTCCGTGGTGTAGTCCCCGGACTCGAGGGCGGCCACGGTGTCGATGATCTTGAACGTCGAGGCGGGGGCGTAGAGGTCACCGGCGACGGCCCGGTTGACGAGGGGCGCGTCGGGGTCCGCGTTGAGCCGTTCCGCGGCGGCGATCACGGAGCCCGAGTCGTGCGAGGCCAGCTCGTTGGGGTCGTAGCCCGGGGTGGAGACCATGGCGAGGATCGCGCCCGTCTCCGGGTCGAGGGCTACGATCGAGCCCTTCCGGCCCTCGAGCACCTCGGCCGCGGTCTGCTGCAGCACCGGGTCGATGGTGAGCTCGACCGACGCGCCCGTGGGCTGGTTCCCGGAGAACATGGAGACCACGCGGTCGTAGAACTGCTCGTCGGAGGCGCCGGAGAGCTCCTCGCCGAGGGCCGCCTCGAGCCCGGTGGCGCCGTAGACGAGGGAGAAGTAGCCCGTGAGGTGCCCGTACGTCAGCGGGTCCGCGTAGACGCGCTGGTACTCGAAGTCGTCCTCCGAGGGCACGGAGGACGCCTTCGGGTCCCCGTCCACGAGGATCGCCCCGCGGTCCGCGCCGAACTGGTCGTAGAGGCTGCGGTTGTTCCACGGGTGCGCCTCGAGGGTGCGCGCCGCGACGAACTGCACGTAGGTCAGCGCGAGGAGCAGCACGGTGAAGATCGCCACGCCGGCCACCCAGGTGTGTCGGATCGCCCGGTTCACGATGCTCCTCCGTTCTCGGTGCTCCGGGACCCGCCGGGGCCCCTGCGGTCCTTGTCGGTGAGGCGGGACATCGCCTCGGTGGGGGTGCCGCCGTGGTGGTCCGCGTCCTCGGCGTCCCGGTGCCCGTCGAGGCCCGCGGCGGCGATCGGCTCGGTGGCGGCGGTGTCGGCGGGCACCGCCGGGCCGCGGGCCGTGTCGGCCCCGGTGCCCCGCCCTCCGGCGGCGCGGTCCACCCCGTCCGCCTGCCCCGCGTCCTGCTCGGGCCCGTCCGGATCCGTCCCGGCGCGGCGGTCCCGGCGGCGTCCCGGGCGCTCGGCGCGCTCCTCCTCGTCGCGCCGCGCCGCCTCGCGCAGCGCGGCCTCGTGGGCGGCGATCTCGGCGAGGTCGGCCTCGGTGGCCGGACCGGTGACCACGGGCCGGCGGGCCGTGTGGGAGATCGCCAGGATGATCGCCGCGATGATCCAGTTGGACAGCAGCGAGGAGCCGCCCGCGGACATGAACGGGGTGGTCAGCCCGGTCAGGGGGATGAGCCGGGTGACCCCGCCCACCACCACGAACAGCTGCAGCACGATGACCGCGGACAGCCCCGCCGCCAGCAGCTTGCCGAAGGAGTCACGGGTGCCCAGGGCGGCCCGGAAGCCCCGGGTGACGAACAGGAAGAACAGCACGAGCACGGCGCTCAGGCCGATGAGCCCCAGCTCCTCGCCGAACGCGGTCATGATCATGTCCGAGTTGGCGTAGGAGACGAGGTCCGGCCGGCCCTGGCCGAGCCCCTGCCCGAAGAGCCCGCCGGAGGAGAGCCCGAACAGGCCCTGGACGATCTGCCCGGAGCCGCCCGGGGCCCGGTTGTACACCTCCGGGTCGAACGCGTTGAGCCAGGAGTCCAGGCGTGCCGCCACGTGGCCGAAGGTCTGGCTCGCGAAGAACCCTCCGACGGCCACGAGCAGCAGCCCGATGACGATCCAGCTGAGCCGGCTCGTGGCGAGGTAGATCATGGCCAGGAAGAGGCCGAAGAACAGGATCGCGGAGCCGAGGTCCCGCTGGAACACCAGCACGCCGATCGCGATGATCCACGCCGCGAACATCGGCGCCATGTCCCGGAACCGCGGCAGGCGCACGGGGCCGATCTTCTTGCCGGCCAGCAGGATGAGGTCCCGGTTGGTCGAGAGGTAGCCGGCGAAGAAGACGGCCAGGGTGATCTTGGCGACCTCCCCGGGCTGGAAGGTGCGACCGCCCACCGAGATCCAGATCCGGGCGCCGTTGAGCTCCAGGCCGAGACCGGGCAGGAGGGGCAGGAGCAGCAGCAGCCCGCTGAGCACCAGGCAGATGTAGGTGATCCGCCGCAGCACCCGGTGGTCCTTGAGGAACCAGAGCACCAGGCAAGCGGCGGTCATGGCGAAGGCCGTCCACACCACCTGGGAGCCCGCGGCCGTCTGGTCCGTGGTGAGGTCGATCCGGTGGATCATGGCGATGCCCAGCCCGTTGAGGGCCACCACGATCGGCAGGACATAGGGGTCCGCGTACTTGGCCCGCAGCCGCAGCACCACGTGCAGGACCAGCGCGCCGATGCCCAGGACCAGCCCGGAGACGAGGAGGTGCGGGTCCCCCGAGCCCACCTGGTCGGGGTCCACGAGGACGTTCGCGCCCACGCCGATGCCCACGGCGAGCACGAGCAGGAGCAGCTCGGTGAGCCGCCGCGGCTTCTGGCGGGGCTCGGCCTGCTCCTCCCGGGGGGAGGTCGCGGCGGGGGCGCTCATCCGTCACCACCGGGAGAGGCCGCGGGCGAGGGGGTGGGCGAGGCGGTGGGGGAGGCGGTGGCCCGCTGGACGGTGCCCGTCGGGCGCGGCTCCGGGCCGGGCGTCTCCTCGGGCACGGACTCGCGCAGCTCGCCCACGATCCGCTCCGCCTCCTCGAGGCTGCCGGCGGGGATGGCGTTGCGGACCCGTTCCTGGGCGAAGCCCGGGAGGTCCTCGACCCGCAGATCCGTGGCGCGCTCGAGGTCGCTGAGGCTCACGGGCCCCAACGACTGGGAGACGCCGTTGTAGATCGCCACGTTGCCCTGCTGCTCGCCGACGTAGTACTGCGAGCTGATCCAGCCGCTCGTCAGCCAGCCCCCGGCCACGAGCAGCAGCCCTGCCGTGGCCAGCGCGAGCACGGCCACGGCGCGCCGGTGGCGGCGCCGGCGCGGGGACGGGACGGTGGCGTCGGCCCGGTGCAGCGCCGACTCGACGTCCCGCGGATCGGCCAGCGTGTCCGGGGCGGAGGTCTGCAGGAGGGTCGCGCGGCGCTCCAGGACGCTGTCGCTCACGGTGGGGATGCGCCCGGTCTGGGTGGCGTTGGCGGCGGCGCCCACCAGCAGGTGCGGGCGCGCGGCGAGGTCGCGGCGCAGCGCGGCCGCCGAGGACTCGGCCTCGGCGGTCCCCTGCGTCCCGGCGTCCCCGGTGATCTCGTCCGAGGTGCGGGCGAACTCCGGGTCCGGGACGGCGCCGCGGGCCTCGCCGGCCTGCGGCACGGGGGCGGTGTCGTCGGTCTCGAAGACCTGGACGACCACCACGGTCACGTTGTCGGGGGCCCCGCGGTCCAGGGTCAGCTCCACGAGCGTGTCCACAATCTGGTTGAGGTCGTCGGTGGAGCCCAGCACCGAGTGGATGGTCTCCGGGCGGACCACGGCGTTGAGCCCGTCGGAGCACAGCAGCCAGCGCTCGCCGCGCTCCGGGCGGAGGGTCTCCACGTCGATCTCGGGGGAGGCGTCGACGTCCCCGAGCACGCGCATGAGGACGTTCTTGTGCGGGTGGGACTCGGCCTCGTCCGGGCGCAGCCGGCCCTCGTCGATGAGCCGCTGGACGAAGGTGTGGTCCTTGGTGACCTGGCGGAACTCGTCGCCCCGCAGCCGGTACGCGCGGGAGTCCCCGATGTGGGCCACGACGAGCTCGTCCTGGTCCGCGAGCAGGGCCGTGACGGTGGTGCCCATGCCGCCCAGGCGTGCGTTGCCCAGGACCAGCTTGGCGAGGTTCTGGTTGGCGTTCTGGATCTCGTCCGTGAGCACGGTGGCGCCGTCGCCGTGGTGGTCCGGGCGGTCGAGGCTCGTGAGGTCCATGACCGCGGAGGCCGAGGCGACGTCCCCGCCCACGTGCCCGCCCATGCCGTCGGCGACCACGGCGAGGTGACGGCCCGCGTAGGCGGAGTCGTCGTTCTTCGAGCGGACCCGGCCCACGTCGGAGCGCGCCGCGTAGCGGAAGGCGATCGCCATGCGTCAGGACCTCAGTTCCAGGACGGTCTTGCCCACCCGGAACGGGGTCCCGGGGTCGAGCGGCACGGCCCGGGAGAGGCGCTGCTGGCCGACGAAGGTGCCGTTGGTGGAACCGAGGTCCTCGAGGAACCAGCGGGAGCCCTGCGGGAACAGCCGGGCGTGGCGCCCCGAGGCGTAGTCGTCCCCGAGGGGCACGGTGGCCTCGGGGGAGCGGCCCAGCAGCACCGGGGCGTTGCCCAGCGGGTAGCTGCGGCCGCGGAGCGGGCCGTCGAGGACGACCAGGGTCTGAGGGCGGGAGCGCTGCCCGGTGCTGGGGCCCGCGGCGGGCGGCACCGGGTCCTCCACGGCGCCCCGGCGCTCGGCGCGGGACCTCGTGAGCACCGCCGGGAGCTTCCCGCCGACCGCCAGGTCACGACCCTGGCTGGCGACGATGCTGAAGATGAAGATCCAGAGCAGCGCCAGGAAGCCGAAGCGGAGCAGGGTGACGGTGAGTTCGGACATTCAGCGGTTCCCCTTCGGGGTCAGGAGGCGGAACGTGATCCTGGTCCGACCCATGGTGATCACGGAGCCGTTGACCAGCTCGGTGCGGCCGATCACCCGCTCCCCGTCCACGTAGGAACCGTTGGTGGAGCCGAGGTCCACGGCCACGAAGTGCTCGCCCTGCCGCCGGATCTCGAGGTGCTTGCGGGACACGCCGGTGTCCTCCACGGTGATGTCCGCCTCGGCGGAGCGGCCCAGCACGATCGAGTCCGCGTTGATGGAGTAGCGCGCGCCGTCGACGTCGAGCACCGGGATCCAGTGCTGCGCGGGCACGGAGCGCGTCGGCTCCCCCTCGTCCTCCTCCCGGCGGTGGCCGCGGGCGATCCGCTGCCCGCTCGGGGTGGCGGGGGTGTTGGGGGACTCGGCGGTGCGCTGGGCCGAGGAGTGGACGCGGAACTCGCCGGCCTCCACCTCCGGGTTGCGGGTGAAGGACACCTTCACCGCCCCCTGGAGCGTGTAGGCCTGGCTGCGGGCGTGCTTGATGACGACGTCGCACAGCTCCTCCGCGAGCGGCGTGCCCCAGTCCTGGGCGCGCGGGAAGTCCTCGTCCGAGAACTCCACGACGAAGACGTTGGGGGCCATGGTGCGGCCGGCGGAGATCGTGAACGCCTCCTGGTCGAGCTCCCGCCGGAGGGCACTGGCGATCTCGACGGCCTCCACCCGCTTCCGGGAGCCGGTGGAGAAGGTGGCGCGGACGGCCTTCTCGATGTTCTTCTCGAGGCTCTCGAGGAATCCCATGCCGCCTCCTTCCTGGCGTCGATCACGGTGCGCATGCACCCGGTCCCGGGTCAGGCGTTCTCCAGGATAGTAGACGCGACGCCTGTGAGCCCGGTGGGGTGTCCGCGCCGGGCGGGTCAGCGCCCCGGTCACGTCCTTGCCAGGGGGTCCGCAGGGGAGAAGAATCCCGGGTATGAAGCACACTGACCGAAGGCACCTGTCCCTGGCGGCGCTCGCCCTCTCCGCCCTGCTCCTCACGGGCTGCGGCGGCGACGGGGGTGACGGCGGCGCCGGAGGGGACGGCACCACCGCCCCGGCGGAGACCGGCGCCCCGGCCGACACCGCCACCCCCGACGACAGCGCGAGCCCGGACGACACCGCCACCCCGGACGACAGCGCGAGCCCCGACGACAGCGCGAGCCCCGACGACGACGGCACCGCCACGGCCTCCGGCTCGGCCTCGCCCTCGGAGAGCCCCGGCGACGACGCCACCGGCGGGTCCGGCGGCGAGGCGGCCGTCGTGGCCTCCGCGGTCGCCGCGGCCGAGGACGCGGTGGGCGGTGACGCCCAGGCCTTCGAGATCGGACGGGAGGACAGCCCGGCCAGCTGGGAGATCACCGTCGCCGCCGACGACCGCGAGCACCAGGTGTACGTCTCGCAGGACGGCGAGGACGTGATCAGCCAGGAGGAGGAGGGCGGCCTCGACAGCGACGACGGCGAGAAGCTCGCCCAGGTCCGGGTGCCCCTCGACGAGGGGCTGGCCACGGCGCTGGAGACGGTCAACGGCACGGTCGACGAGGCGCAGCTCGAGACGGAGGACGGCACGACCGTGTGGGAGGTCGAGATCGACGAGCCGGACGGCAACTCCGTGGACGTGTTCGTCAACGTCGAGGACGGCTCCGTGCTGAAGATCGACCGCTGACCCCGTGGTCGCGGACCCCAGCCGCACGGAGCGCCGCCGGCTGCGGCTGACGTTCCTGGGCCTGCTCATGGCGGTCCTGCTGGCCGCCCTCGACCAGACGATCGTGGCCACGGCGCTGCCCTCGATCGTCGGGGACCTGGACGGGCTCGACCGGATCTCCTGGGTGGTCACGGCGTACGTGCTCGCCGCCACCGTGGGCCTGCCGGTCTACGGGAAGCTGGGCGACCTCTACGGGCGCAAGCGGATCTTCCTGCTGGCCGTCGTGGTCTTCCTGCTCGGCTCCGTGCTCTCGGGCGCCGCCCAGGACATGACGCAGCTCATCGTCCTCCGCGCGCTGCAGGGCCTGGGCGGCGGCGGCCTCCTGATCGGGGCGCAGGCGATCATCGCGGACCTCGTGCCGGCCCGCGAGCGCGGCCGGTACATGGGCGTGATCGGGGCGGCCTTCGGTCTCGCCTCGGTGAGCGGGCCGCTGGTCGGCGGGTTCCTCACGGACCTCGTGAGCTGGCGGTGGGTGTTCTACATCAACCTGCCGCTGGGCCTGGTGACGCTCCTGTTCATCCCCCGCTTCCTGCACCTGCCGCACGTCCCCCGGGGACGGGTGCGCCTCGACGTGCTGGGCACGGCGCTGCTGGCGCTGGGCAGCGTGGCGTTCGTGCTCCTCACCACGTGGGCCGGCACGGCGTACGCGTGGTCGAGCCCGCGGATCCTCGGCCTCGCCGGGGCGGTCCTGGTGCTCGGCGTGCTGTTCGTGCTGGTGGAGCGCCGCGCCGCGGAGCCGATCATCCCGCTGCACCTGTTCCGCGTGCGCAACTTCGTGGTGCCCACCGCGGCGGCCGTCGGCATGGGCGTGATCATGTTCGCGACCATCACCTACCTGCCCACCTACCTGCAGATGGTCGACGGCGCCTCGGCCACCACCGCCGGCCTGATGATGATCCCCGTGACGGCCGGGATGCTCGTCGGCACGATCGGCACCGGCCGCCGCATCGCACGCACGGGGCGCTACAAGCACTGGCCCGTGCTGGGCTCCGCGGTGATGGCCGCCGGGCTCGCGCTGCTCTCGCTGATCGACGAGTCCACCCCGTACGCCCTGACGGCCGCGGGGATGGCCGTCACCGGTCTCGGCATCGGCTGCCTCATGCAGAACCTCGTCCTGATCGTGCAGAACGCGGTGCCGCCCGCGGAGCTGGGGGCCGCGACGTCGTCGTCGAACTTCTTCCGCCAGATCGGGGCGTCCTTCGGGATCGCCGTGTTCGGCTCCGTCTTCGTCGCCCGGCTCGACGACGCGCTCGGGGGCCGCGCCGTGCCCGCCCTCGACCTCGACGCCCTGAGCCCCCAGGTGCTCGCGGGACTGCCCGCCCCGGTGCAGGAGGCCGTCGCGCAGGCCTTCGCCCAGGCGCTGCCGCCGATCTTCCTGTGGGGTCTCCCGGTCGCGGCGGCGTGCCTCGTGCTGTCCCTGCTCATCGAGGAGATCCCGCTGGGCACGACCGTGCCCGCCGCGCGGGAGGAGGCGCCGGGGCCGGCCGCGGCGCCCGCCGGGGCCGAGCGCGGCGGTTCCGCTGGCTAGGCTGGTGCCGGAACCACCACCGGATGCCTCAGGAGCAGCTCATGACCGATCCGCGCCCGTTCACCACCGCCGACCTCTACGACGAGCGCGGGGAGCAGCTGATGTCCTGCCCGCGCCAGTTCCTCGACCTGGGCGGGACGGCCGCGTTCACCGGGCCGGTGCGCACGGTCCGCTGCTTCCAGGACAACGGCCTGGTGAAGGCCGTGCTCAACTCCCCGGGGGAGGGCGCGGTCCTCGTCGTGGACGGCCACGGCTCCATGGGCACCGCGCTCATGGGGGACATGATCGCCGAGTCCGCGGTGCGCAACGGGTGGGCCGGGGTCATCATCAACGGCCCCGTGCGGGACCGGGTCGCCCTGGCCGGGCTGCCCCTCGGGGTCAAGGCCCTGGGCTCCAACCCGCGCAAGTCCGCCAAGGACGGCGTCGGGGAGCAGGACGTGCCGGTCGTCATCGAGGGCGTGACCTTCCGCCCGGGCCGGACGGTGTGGGCCGACGAGGACGGGATCCTCGTGGAGGGCTGAGCGCTGTCCGCTCCGTCCGGCGCCGTTCAGCCGGCGCGGTGGGTGAGCCGGCCGCCGCGGTAGGTCGCGCGCACGCCGATGTGCTCCACCGACCCGCCCCGCCGGTGCACCTCGAGGGGGTTCTCCTCCAGCACCACCAGGTCCGCGAGCTTGCCCGGGGCGAGCGAGCCGATCCGGTCGAACATCCCCAGCGCCTTCGCGGCCTCGGACGTGTAGGCGGCGAGGGCCTGCAGCACGTCGAGCCGTTCCCCGGCGGGCCCGAAGCGCCGTCCGTCACCGTCGAGGCGGTCGGTCCAGGCCTGGACCGAGCGCAGCACGTCGCCGTCGGCGACCGGCCGGTCGGAGCTGCCCGCCAGCCGCACCCCGGCGTCCAGGAAGCTGCGGCCCCGGTAGGTCCAGTCCGTGCGCTCGGGGCCCAGGAGCCGGCGGAACTGGGCGGCCATGGGGCGCAGGAAGCCGATCTGCGGGGTCACCACGATCCCCGCGGCCGCGAGCCGCGGCAGCTGGTCCGGGCGGGTGATGCTCGCGTGCTCGATCCGGTTGGGCAGCCGGTGGCGCCCGTGCTGGTCCTGGCAGCGGGTGATCACATCGATCGCGAAGTCGATGGCCCGGTCCCCGATCGCGTGGGCGGCCACCGACCAGCCCGCGCGGTACGCCGCGTGGATCGCCTCGGCCATCTGCTCGGGGTTCTCCTGGAAGTAGCCCGTCGAGTGGCCTCCGCAGAACGCCTCGGTCACGGCGGCGGTCTCCCCGAGCAGCGAGCCGTCCACGAACACCTTGACCGGTCCGAGCCTGAGCTCGTCGTCGCCGAAGCCGGTGCGCAGCCCGAGGTCGAGCCCGCGCTCGGAGCCGTCCCCGAGGCCGCTGATCCCGTGCAGGACGTCCAGCACGGGCATCACCTGGGCCCGGGCGTGCAGGACGCCGGCGTCCCGGGCCTGCTGGTAGGCCTGCAGCTCGGAGGGGTTGTGCCCGATCCACCCGGCGCCCACCCCCGCCTCGGCGAACGTGGTGATGCCCTCGGCGGCGTAGCGGGCGGTGGCGCGGTCGAGCGCCGCCACGATCCGGTCCACCGGGTAGGGGCGGAACAGCTCCTGCACCACGGCCTGGGCGGTCTCCTCGACCAGGCCCGTGGCGCGGCCGGTGTCGTCCCGCACCACCCGCCCGCCCACCGGGTCCGGGGTCCCCGGGGTGAAGATCTCCGCCCGCCGCAGCGCCTCGGAGTTCACCACCGCCGCGTGGCCGGACGTGTGCCGGACGAACAGCGGCGTGCGGCCCGTGATGCGGTCGAGGACGTCGATGTCGGGCAGCGACCCGCCCACGGTGGCGGGGAGGAAGCCGGTGGCCATGAGCCACTCCTCGTCCCGCGGCTTCGCGGCCATGCCGCGCTCCAGGGCCGCGTACAGCTCGTCCAGGGATGTGCAGCCGGAGAGGTCCACCTCCGCCAGGCCGAGCCCGAACCACGCGGTGTGGCAGTGCGCGTCCACGAACCCCGGCAGCACGGTGGCCCCGCCGAGGTCCACGGTCTCGGCCGCCGGCACGTCCGGGTCGTCGAGGACCACGATCCGCCCGCCGTGCACGCCGAGGCTCGACGCCGTCGGGCGGTCCGGGTCCATGGTCAGGACCGTGGCGTTGACGAGCAGGAGGTCGAGCTGCATGGGGATCCTTTCCGCGGGAGTGACCCCATCGTGGCACCCGGGGCCCGGTCCCGCACATCGCCGCACGGCGCGGCCCGCTCCTGGCCCGGCCCTGCCCCGCCAGGCCGGGCCCGGGCCGGGAGCGGTCAGCCCAGGGCGGCGACGAGCTCCGTGGCCTGCCGGATCGCCCGCTTGGCGTCCAGCTCGGCCGCCACGTCCGCCCCGCCGATGAGGTGCACCGGTACGGCGCCGGTGTCGTGGCCGGTCCCCAGCAGCGTGTCGTGCAGCCGCCGCAGCGGCTCCTGGCCCGTGCACAGCACCACGGTGTCGACCGGCAGCACCTGCTCGACCGGCTCCGTGCCGTCGGGTCCCGGCGCGGTGAGGTGCAGCCCGTCGTCGTCGATCCGCCGGTACACGACCCCGCTCAGGGTGCGGACGCCGCCGGCCCGGAGCGAGGTCCGGTGGATCCAGCCGGTCGTGCGGCCCAGGCCGGCCCCGAGCTTGCCGGGGGAGCGCTGCAGCAGCGTCACCTCGCGCGCCGGGCGCCCGGGCCGGGGCTCGACCAGCCCGCCCCGGGCGGACAGCGTCGTGTCGACGCCCCACGCGCGGTAGAAGTCCGTGCCGGCGGAGTGCAGGAGGAACTCGGCGACGTCGAAGCCGATGCCCCCGGCGCCCAGGACCGCGACCCGGCGTCCCACGGGCGCCCCGTGCTGCAGGACGTCCCGGTAGCCCACGACCGAGGGGTGCTCCACCCCCTCGATCGCGGGCACGCGCGGTTCCACGCCGGTGGCGAGCACGAGCCGGTCGAAGCCGCGCAGGTGCCCGGGCCCGGCCTCCGTCCCGAGCCGCACCTCCACCCCCAGTTCGGCGAGCCGCACCCCGTAGTAGCGCAGCGTCTCCGCGTACTCCTCCTTGCCGGGGATGCGCAGCGCCATCAGGAACTGCCCGCCGATCCGGTCCGCCGCCTCGAAGAGGGTGACGGCGTGCCCGGCCTCCGCGGCGCCGACGGCGAAGGCCAGCCCCGCGGGGCCCGCGCCGACCACGCCGATCCGCTCGGCCCGGCGGGTGGGGCCGAGGCGCAGCAGGGTCTCGTGCCCGGCCCGCGGGTTGACCAGGCAGGACGCCGTGCGGCCCGCGAAGGTGTGGTCCAGGCACGCCTGGTTGCACGCGATGCACGTGTTGATGGTGTCCGCCCGGCCGCGCGCGGCCTTGACCACGAAGTCCGGGTCCGCGAGCAGGGGCCGGGCCAGGGACACCATGTCGGCGTCCCCGTCCGCCAGGATCCGCTCCGCGGTCTCCGGGGTGTTGATCCGGTTCACGGCGACCAGCGGGATCCCGACCTCGCCCTTGAGCCGGCGCGTCACCCAGGAGAAGCCGCCGCGGGGGACGACCGTGGCGATCGTGGGGATGCGCGCCTCGTGCCAGCCGATGCCGGTGTTGAGCAGGGTGGCGCCGGCGGCCTCGACCGCCCGGGCCAGTGCCACGACCTCCTCGAGCGTGGAGCCGCCGGGGACCAGGTCCAGCATGGAGAGCCGGTAGATGAGGACGAAGTCCGGGCCGGTGCGCTCGCGGACGCGGCGGACGATCTCCACGGGCAGGCGCATCCGGTTCGGGTAGCACCCTCCCCACTCGTCGGTGCGGTGGTTGGTCTCGGCGGCGACGAACTCGTTGATGAGGTAGCCCTCGGAGCCCATGATCTCCACGCCGTCGTAGCCGGCCTCCCGGGCGAGCGCGGCGGTGCGGGCGAAGTCCTCGATGGTCCGCTCGATCTCCTCCGCGGTGAGCTCGTGCGGCACCACGGGGCTGATGGGGGCACGCAGGGAGCTCGGGGCCACGGCGGCCGGGGCCTTGGCGTAGCGGCCGGAGTGCAGGATCTGCAGGGCGATCCTGCCGCCCTCGGCGTGCACGGCGCCGGTCACCAGGCGGTGCCGGGCCACCTCCTCGGGGGTGCGCAGGAGAGCACCCCCGGCCCGGGTGGCGCCCTCGGGGTTCGGCCCCACGCCGCCCGTGACGATGAGTCCCACCCCGCCCCGCACCCGCTCCGCGTAGAACTCCGCGAGCCGCTCGAACCCTCCGGGCAGCTCCTCGAGACCGGTGTGCATCGATCCCATGAGCACCCGGTTGGGCAGGGTGGTGAAGCCCAGGTCCAGGGGTGCGAGCAGGCGCGGATAGGGCACGGTCATCTGATACTCCTCGTCTCAGGTACTTGGTCACCGTAGGCGAGGAGTGAGCCGCCTCACAAGCGCGGCACGGGCTCAGAGCGCGGCCAGCAGGTCCTTCCAGGCCGCGCGCCACCGCACGACGTCCTCCGCGGAGGCCAGGCCGGTGTGCGCGAGGGCCACCGTGGCGCGGCCACCGGCCTTGGCGCCGATGTTCGCGGAGACCCTGGACCCGTCGGCGAGGCGAGCCCGCCAGTAGCGCCACTTCGCGGTGGCGGCGGTGGTGGGCGGCTGCTGGAACGGGACGCCGCCGACCTCCGTGCGGCCGGCCATGAGCGCGCTCCACCGGGCGAGCGCCTCCTCCGGGGTGCCGGTCACGGTGCGGCTCGCGCTCGCCCCGAAGGTGCCGTCCCCGGCCTGACCGGGCCGGCGGGCGCCCGTGTGCTGCTCGTAGGCCACCGCGACGGCCTGCGCCCACCACTCGTGGTTGTCGACGGCGCCCTCGAGCTGCTCGGCCACTCGGCGGGCGAGCTCGGCGTGGCCCATCGTCCGGGCGCCGAGCTCGTCGAGCCGGGCCGTCCAGGTCTCCCACGGGACGCCGGTGGCCCGCGCGATCCCGGCGGTGCTGGTGCTGCGGGTGCTCATGGGACCCAGGGCAGCGGCGGCGCGCCGGGTCAGTCCCCGGCCGTGGGGCCGGGGCCGCCTGCCCCCGCGCCGAAGTCCGGGTCGGCGGGGTCCGCGGCGTCCCCCGCGCTCGGCACGCGCTGGCCGGCGTTGGTCTGGCCCAGGGGGTCCGGGGCCGTCTCGAGGTCGCGCGCCGGGGTGTCGGGGACGCCGACGTCGTCGGCCAGGTGCGGGTCGTCGGGGAGCTGGTCGCCGGAGGCGGGAGTCGTGTCCATGGGCCCCAGCCAATCAGTGGCTCCGCGTCCTGGCAAGGCCCCGATCAGGCGTCCTGCGGCGGGCGCGCATCCCCTGGATATCGCGGACAGCGAAGCGAATGGACAGGGTGCTGACAGTGGGTGGGAGGCGTGCCATAGTGGGGGCAGAGGCCCGTCCCGCGGGCCGCCCGCAGTTGTCGAGCCAGGCCGCCGCCCCGCGGCGGCCGGAAACACGGAGACGAACTCATGGCCACCTCGAACCAGCGCACCGCCCCCTACACCGTGCCCGGCCTGTCCACCGAGAACGGTCACGAGGTCGCCCAGACGCTCCAGCAGCGCCTGCACGCCCTCAACGACCTCCAGCTCACGCTCAAGCACGCCCACTGGAACGTGGTGGGCCCCAACTTCATCTCGGTCCACGAGATGCTGGACCCGCAGATCGAGCTCGTGCGCGGCTTCGTCGACGAGCTCGCCGAGCGCATGGCCACCCTGGGCGTGGGCCCCTCCGGGCTGCCGAGCGATCTCGTCCAGGCCCGCACCTGGGACGACTACTCGGTCCACCGCGCCACCGGCGTGGAGCACCTCGCCGCCCTCGACATCGTCTACAACGGCGTGATCGAGGACCACCGCGACGCGATCCAGAAGGTCGGCGAGCTCGACCCCGTCACGGAGGACATGCTCATCGGCCACGTCAAGGAGCTCGAGCTCTTCCAGTGGTTCATGCGCGCCCACCTCGAGAACAGCGGCGGCGACCTCCAGCACGGCGGCGCCCGCACGGAGCAGGGCGCGGCGGAGTCCGCCGCCCAGTAGTCCGCCCCGCGACCGTGGCAGCCCACGCCCGCCCCGGCCCCGCCGACCCCCGTGGTCCGCGGGGCCGGGGCGCGTTCACGGCCATGACCTTCAACGTCCGGCGTCCCCTGCCGAAGTACGGCCGGATGGCGCCGGACGCGTGGTTCACCCGGGCCCCCGCCGTGCAGGCCGTGCTCCGGGCCCACCGGCCGGAGCTGGTCGCCCTCCAGGAGGTCCTCCCGGAGCAGCTGCACCACGTCCGGCAGGCCCTGGGGCCGGACCACGTCCTCCTGGGCGGGGGCCGGGACGCCGACGGCGGCGGCGAGCGGTGCCTGCTGGCCGTGGACACCGCCCGCTTCCGGATCGAGCGCTGGCAGCAGCGGTGGCTGTCCGCGCTGCCGGAGGTCCCGGGGTCGAAGGTGCCGGGGGACCTCTTCCCCCGCACCCTGGTGCTGGCCGACCTCACGGACCGGCGCACGGGAGTGGCCTGGCGGGTGGGCGCCACCCACCTCGACCCGTGGCCGGAGCGGGCGCGGCTGCGCCAGCTGGCCGCGCTCCAGGGCCTCCTCCTCGGGTGGGACGGCCCCCTGGTGCTCCTCGGGGACATGAACGCGGCTGCCGGCCGCTCCCGCACCTGGGACGCCGCGCTCGCCGGCGGGCTGCGGGACACCCTGCCCCCGGACGCCGCGGGGACCTTCCCCCGCTACCGGGAGCCCGGGGCCAGGACGCCGCGCCTGGACTGGATCCTGTACGGCGGCCCGGTCCGCGTGCTCGACGCCCGGGTCCTGGCCGAGCGTCCGCGCGGGGTGTGGGCCTCGGACCACTTCCCGGTGCGGGCCGAGCTCGAGCACGACGGCGGCCCCGCCTCCTGAGGCCGGGACCGCCGTGCCCGGCACGCGGCGCTCCCCAGGGCGGCGATCCGTGCTCCGCGTGCCATCCGCCGCCTCCCGGTGGTAGGAATGAGCCGTCCGCCCGGGAGCACCCGGCAGGTGCTCCGTGCGGCCGCCCTGCCGGTGCGCACCCGGTCGTGGGTGTCGTCCCACCCTGTGCACCCGGGACGGCCCGCCACCAGCACCGCGGGCCCGGCGTGCCGGGGTGGAGGACGTCCCGCCCCGGTCCGCGCGGGGCATCCATCGACAACGAACCGGCCGGCACGGACGTGCCGGCCAGGAGGTGCTCGTGACCTACACCGTGATCGCCCGGAGCGCGGACTCCCGCCTGCTCGGCGCCGCCACGGCGAGCTGCTCGCTCGCCGTGGGCAACGCCGTGCCGGCCCTCGTGCCCACCGCCGGGGTGGTCGCCTCCCAGGCGTGGACCAACCGGCGGCTGCGCTTCGAGATGCTCCGCACCCTGCACCACGGGGGCACGGCCGAGGAGGCGATCGCGGCCCTGACCGACGCCGACCCGGACCTGGCGCTGCGCCAGGTGGCCGTCCTGCCCGTGGCGGGGCCCGGCGCCCACCTCACCGGCAGCCTGTGCACGCCCTGGGCGGGGGGCGTGGCCGGGGCCGACTTCGTGGTGATCGGCAACTACCTGACCGGCCCGGAGGTCGTCGAGTCGATGCGCGCCGCGATGGACGAGGCGCTCACGGGGTCCGGGCCGACCAGCACCGAGATGGCCGGCGCGCTCCTGGCCTGCCTGCGCGCGGGCCGGGACGCGGGTGGGGACAGCCGGGGGCAGCAGAGCGCCGCGGTGCTCGTGGCCGACACGCTCGCGGGCTTCCAGTACCCCGTGCTGCTCGACGTCGACCTGCGGGCCGACAACTCGCCCACCCCGCTGGAGGACCTGGAGGAGATGCTCGCGCTGAAGGGCAGGGCCCACCCGGCGCCGGCCGAGGTGGTGCCCAGCACCGAGGTCCCGCACCGTCCCGAGGACGAGGGGCTCTGGTCGACGGTCCTGTCCTGACCTCCCTCGGGTGGGCGGCCCCCGCCGGGGTGGCCTACCCTCGGTCCATGAGTTCTCGTCGTGTCCTCCCGCCGGTGCGCTACGGCCCCGCGGCGGGCCTGACCGCGGTCCTCCTGGCGGGGGCGACGGTCCTCGCCGGCTGCTCCCCGGAGCCGGCCGGGCCGCCGGCGAGCGCTCCGGACGGGACCGGGGCGGCGTCGTCGGCCCCCGCGACGCCGGAGGCGGCCCCGGACCGGCTGGAGGTCGTGGTCACCGGCGACGTCCTGCTCCACCCGGGGCTGTGGGCGCAGGCCGAGGCGGACGGGGACGGGGAGCTGGACTTCGGCCCGCTCGTGGAGGGCCTGCGCCCGTTCACGGAGGACGCCGGCCTCGCCGTCTGCAACATGGAGACCCCGCTCGCCGCGGCCGAGGGCCCCTTCTCCGGGTACCCCTCGTTCGAGGTGCCGCCGCAGATCGTCCCGGCGCTGGCGGACCTCGGCTACGACGCGTGCACCACGGCCTCGAACCATGCGGTGGACGCCGGCCCGGAGGGCCTCGAACGGACCCTCGACGTCCTGGCCGACGCCGGGATCGCGACCACCGGCACGTACCGCGCCGCCGAGGACGCGCGGGAGCCGCTGGTCCTGGACGCGGACGGCGTGCGGGTGGGCCTGGTGACCGGCACCTACGGGCTCAACGGCAACGTCCCGGACGCCGCGTGGCGCGTGGACCTGCTGGACGTCCCCGAGATGGTCCGCAAGGCGCGCGCGGCCCGGGCGGCGGGGGCGGAGATCGTGCTGGCCGCGGTGCACGCCGGCGAGGAGTACTCCTCGGCGCCCGACCGGCAGCAGTTCGAGGTCACGCACGCGCTCGCCGACAGCGGGGAGTTCGACTTCGTCTACGGCCACCACACGCACTCGGTGCTGCCGATCGAGAAGCGCGGGGACACCTGGATCGTGCACGGCCTGGGCAACAGCGTCTCGGAGCACGCCACCCGGGTGCCGGTCAACAACGAGGGCCTGACGGTCAGCATGTCCTTCGCGCGCGAGGACGGGGAGTGGGTGGCCGGGGACCCGGTGTGGACCCCGCACATCCTCACCCTGGACCCGATCCGGTGGTGCGCGCTGCCGGCCGAGGACGTCTGCCGCTCCCGCGAGGAGGACGCGGCGTCCCTGGCGCGCACCGCGCGGACCGTGGGGTCGATGGGGGCGGAGGCCGACGGCGCCCGCCCGTGGCGCCCGCTCGCCCTCGGTCCCGCAGGGGAGTAGCGCTCAGTCCCGGTCGAGGGTGACGAGCGCCTGCACCGGGGCGTGGTCGCTGGGGTGGCCCCCCGCGAAGCGGGCGGTGTTGATCGCGGCGCGGCGCACCCGGACGCCGGGGCCGGCCAGCACCCAGTCGATCCGCTCCTCGCCCTCCACGGCCTCGCCGTAGTCCGGGAAGGTGCCCCACGCGGGGGTGAGCCGTTCCTCGGCGGCCGTCCAGGTGTCGGCGAGCACCCCGGAGCCCACGAGCGTCTCGTAAGCCCCGGAGTCCCCCGCCTCCGCGTTGAAGTCCCCGGTGACCAGGGTGGGGGTGTGCGGGTGGAAGCTGTGCACGAGCTCGACCAGGGCCTCCGCGCTGCGGTCCCGGGCGGTCTCGGAGTCGTGGTCGAAGTGGGTGTTGACGAGCACGAGGTCGGTGCCGGTGCCACGGTCCAGGAAGCGGCCCCAGGTGACGATGCGCGGGATGTCGTTGCCCCAGGTGGTGGAGCCGATGAGCTCCGGGGTGCCGGAGAGCCAGAACTGGTCCCACTCCACCAGCTCCAGGCGCCGGGCGTCGTAGAAGATCGCGGAGTACTCGCCCTTGCTGCCCCCGGCGCGCCCGTAGCCGACCATCCGGTAGCCGGCGGGCAGCGCCCGCTCCACCGCCGGCAGCTGGTGGTGGAGGGCCTCCTGCACCCCGAGCAGCGTGGGCTGCTCGAGCTGCAGCAGCCGCGCCAGCCGGGGCGCGCGGTCGGGCCAGTGGTCCGGGTTCCCGGCGTGCGTGCCGCTGTGGTGGAAGCGGATGTTGTAGCTCATCACGTGCAGGGCGCGGCCCGTGGCGGGACCGATGAGCGGCACCGCGGGATCGGCGACGCCGGGGGTCGTGGAACGGTCGAGAAGGACGGTGTCTGAGGACATCACTGCTCCAGGGTGGGGGAGTGCGGGGGCGTCGTCGTCCCATGGTGGACCGGGCGGCCCGACCACGGTGCCACCGAGGGGGAACCCCCGGTGATCATCCGGTGAACTCGTGGGGTCCTCCACGGGGACCGCGGCCCCGTGGCCGGCGGTGCACGGCTCAGGCATCGGTCACCGCCACGGGGAAGTGCCGGATCTGCCCGGCGGCGAGCTCGTGGACCTCGCCGTCGACGTTCACGCGCACGGGCTCGGCGGGGCCGGGGGCGAGGTAGAGCCGCAGCCCGGCGCGGGTGACCTCGACCTGGATGGGCTGGTCCCGGTAGCTGATCGAGAAGGACACCTTGGGCAGCTGCGGGGGGATCGCCGGGTGCAGCCACAGCATGTCGTCCCGGACCTCCAGGCCCGTGTAGCAGCGGGTGAGGATGTCCACGGAGCCGGCCATGGCCCCCAGGTGCACCCCTTCGCGGACCGTGTCCCCCTGGGCATCCACGAGGTCGCTGTTGAGCGCCCGGGTGAGGAAGGACCAGGAGCTGGGGCGGTCCCGGCGGGCCTCGACCCAGGAGTGCACCACGTTGGAGAGCGTGGACCCGTGCGAGGAGCGGTCGCAGTAGAAGGCGACGGTGGCCCGGACCGCCTCCGCCGGGAAGTCGTAGCCCATCTGCCCCAGCAGCTCCCGCAGCTCCTCCGCGGAGAACAGGTACAGCAGCATCAGGACGTCGGCCTGCTTGGCCAGCCGGTAGTCGTTCGTGGAGCGCCCCTCGGCGTCGAGGATGAGGTCGAGGCGCCCGATGTAGCCGTAGCGGGTCCGGTAGTCCTCCCAGGCGAGCTCCGGCAGCTCCTCGTAGCCCTCGAACTGGGCGAGGACGCCGCCGGCCAGGAACGGCACCCGCAGCCGGGTGCGGACCCGCTCCCAGCGGGCCACCTCGTCCTCCCGCAGGCCCAGGCGCCGCCACAGGGGCCCGCCGTAGTCCTGGCCGAGACGCTCGACCATCTCGACCGCCCGCGCGAGCAGCCACGCCGTCATGACGTTGGTGTAGGCGTTGTTGCGCAGCCCCGAGCCCGGCGCGCCCGGGGCGCCGTCGTGGAACTCGTCCGGGCCCATCACCCCCGTGATCACGTACCGGTCGTCCTCGGGGTCGTGCACCGCGAGGCTCGAGAAGAACCGGGCGATCTCCACCACGAGCTCGGCGCCCTGCTCGATCAGGAAGCGGGTGTCGCCCGTGGCCTGGTAGTACTGCCACACGCTGTGCGCGACCGCCAGCCCCACGTGGCGCTGCAGCCGCGAGTGGTCCGGGATCCACCGGCCGGTGCGGGGGTTGAACAGCGCCCGCGGGGTCTCCTCGCGGCCGTCGCTGCCGCTCTGCCACGGGAACATGGCTCCCTCGTGGCCGGCCGCGCGGGCCGCCGCCCGCGCCTCGGGCAGGCGCCGGTACCGGTAGGCCAGCAGCGCCCGGGTCCACTCGGGCCGGCGGAGGGTGAGCATGGGGTAGACGAACATCTCGTCCCAGAACACGTGGCCGCGGTAGCCCTCGCCGTGCAGCCCGCGGGGCGGGACGCCGGCGTCCAGGTCCGGGTGCGCGGCCGCCACCGACTGCAGGACGTGGAAGGTGTTGAGGTTCACGGCCAGGCCCTGCTGGCCGCCGGCGTCGGTGGCCACGGCGAAGGCGGACCACAGGGCCTGCCACGCGACCACGTGGGCGGAGAGCAGCTCGTCGAAGCCGCCCGCCCGCTCCAGCAGCGTGGACGCGGCGTGCGCGGGCGTGGCGATCGCCCGGTCCTGCGAGGTCACGAGGGCGACGACCTTCTCGACCCGCACGGCCCGCCCCGGGTCCATCCGCAGCCGCAGCTCGTGGCCCACCACGCCGGGCGCGGGCCGGGACGGGACCCGGGAGAGCAGCCGGTCCTCCGTGCCGCTGCGGAGCACCCGGGTGCGGGCGGCCACGGCGATCCGGACGCCGGACCAGGACGTGGCCACCTCGACCCGTGCGGTCCCGTGGCCCAGGTCCTCGAGCCGGGCGTCGGCCAGGTGCCGGCCGGCCAGGGCGGCGTGCTCCGCGACGTTGCGGTTGCGGACGTCGGCGTCCACGAGGCTGCGCACGGTCAGGGTCCCGCTCCAGTCCTCGGCCTCGAAGACCGTCTCCTGCCCCGCCAGATGGCGCTGGTCCTGGGAGACGAACCGGCGGGTGGTCACGCGGGTGGTGCGCCCGGCCTCGTCCCGGAAGCGCAGGGTGCGGGTCAGCACCCCGGTGCGCAGGTCGAGGTCCTGGTGGTGCTCCAGCACGTTGTCCGGGGTGGGCTCGAACCAGTAGCCGTCCTGGACGCGGTACTGCACCAGCAGCCAGTTGGGGGCGTTCACGAGGTCCTCGTGCTCCAGGACGAGACCGGCGGCCTCGGAGCGCAGCCGGTTGTAGACGCCCGCGAGGTAGGTGCCGGGGTAGTGCGTGCCGTCGGCCCGGGACTCGCTCGCGGCGCCGCGCACGGCCATGTACCCGTTGCCGAGGGTGCACAGCGACTCCCGCATCCCCTCGCGCGGCGGGTCGAGGTCGGCGTAGGTCAGGTTCCACGGGCTGCCCCCGCCGCAGCCGCCGGCCCAGTCGGAGTCCCCCGGGGCGGTGGCGACCGGGATGTCGAGGTCCGTGAGGTCGTCCACCACGAGGTGGGCGCCGGCGGCGAGCAGCCGGCCCCGCCGGCCCGCGCCGTCGAGCCCCACGACGAGCCCGAAGCCGTGGGTCACGGCGGTCCGCACCAGGCGGTCGCTGTCGCTGACCACCACGATGTGCTCGGGCTCCACCGCCAGCCGGCGGGAGGCGAGCAGCAGGGAGGCGGCCGGCGGGTGCGGGTCCGGCCCGTCCCGCCCCGCGGTGCCGTCCCGCGGCGGATCGGCCGCGACCACGATGTCCGCCGGCGGTCCCGCGCCCAGCTCCGGGTGGGTGGTGACCAGGGCCGTGAGCACGCCCTCGGCGCGCAGGCGGGCGAAGAGCTCGGCGGCCCCCGCCTCGTGGCGCGGGTGCAGGACTCCGCCGGCGGGGCGTATCGGGACCGGGGCGGCGTCGTCGCCGGCGCGGGCGGTGTCGTCGGGGCCCGGTGCGGCCCCCGCCGGTGCGAGGGCGAGCACCACCGCTCCGTAGGTGCTCCTGCCGTGGACGGCAGGCTGCTCCAGGACGCCGCTCATGCGGTCATTGTGCCACCTGCCTCCGTCAGGAGCCGGAGGCGGGCGGTGCGTCAGTTGATGGTGCTGAGGCGGATGGTCTCGGGCAGCCCCAGGATCTGCTCGATGACCTCCCGGGTCACGCCGTTGCCGGCGTCCGTGACGAGGTAGCCGGTGTCCCCGCGGGTGGACAGCTGCTGACGGTCGATGTTGATGCCGTGGTCGCCGAGCACGCTGTTGACGGTCGCCAGCACGCCCGGGACGTTGCGGTGCAGGTGCAGGATGCGGGTGCCGTTGACGGCGGTGTCCAGCTGGACCTGCGGCATGTTCACCGACAGGGTCGTGGAGCCCGAGGTCGCGAAGGACGAGAGCTTCCCGGCCACGAACCGCCCGATGTCCACCTGCGCCTCCTGCGTGGAGCCGCCGATGTGCGGGGTGAGGATCACGTTGGGCAGGCCCTGCAGCACCGAGGTGAACGGGTCCCCGGCCACCTTGGGCTCGTTGGGGAAGACGTCCACCGAGGCGCCGGCGATGTGCCCGCTGACCAGGGCGTCGCGCAGCGCGTTGTAGTCGACCACCATGCCGCGGCACAGGTTCAGGAACAGGGACCGGGGGCGCATCCGCTCGAACTGCTCCCGGCCGAAGAGGTTGTTGTTGCTGGTGCGCCCGTCCACGTGCAGCGAGACGGTCTCGACCCGTTCCAGCAGCTCCTCCAGCGTGTCGCAGCGCTGGGCGTTGCCCAGGGGCAGGCGGTCCACCACGTCGTAGTAGTAGACCCGCATGCCGAGGGTCTCGGCGAGCACGGACAGCTGGGAGCCGATGTTGCCGTAGCCCACGATGCCGAGGGTGCGGCCGCGGACCTCGTGGGCGCCCTCGGCGGACTTGTCCCACACGCCCTCGTGCATGCCCTTGTTCTTGTCCGTGAGGTGCCGGGCCATCGAGATGATCTCGGCGATCGCGAGCTCCACCACGGACCGGGTGTTGGAGTAGGGGGCGTTGAAGCACGTCACGGCGTGCTCGGTGGCGGCCGCCAGGTCGATCTGGTTCGTGCCGATGCAGAAGGCGCCCACGGACAGCAGCTGCGGGTGGGCCTCGAACACCTCCCGGGTCACGTGGGTCTTCGACCGGATGCCGAGCAGCTCGACGCCCTCGAGGGCGTCGACGAGCTCTCCGGTGTCGAGGGCGCCCTTGCGGGTCTCGACCTCGATGCCCTTCTCGGACAGGATGCGTTCGGCCTCGGGGTGGACGTTCTCCAGGAGCAGTGCTTTCACAGTCGCCCAGTCTATGGCTACGGCGCAGGGGATCGCGACGCCGGGCGTCACCCCGCGGCCGATGTGGTCCGGATCACCGGGCTCCGCGGGGGGCCGTCCCGCGCGGAGCCCGTGGACGTTCCGCCGGCGGACGCGGGTCTACCGAGCAGTACTTCCACTGTTGCGGGCCGGCCGGTGACGGACGTGTGCCATCGCGAATAGCATCGCGAGCACCCCCTCAGGCGCGGCCCCGGGCCGCACCGGCAGCCCCATCCCCCAGGAGGACCAGCACATGATCCCTCAGCACCGAGACCCCGCGACCGCACGCTCCTCGGGCCGCCCGCGCCGCCGGCGCCGGACCGCGGCGGCGCTCGCGCTCGCCGTCGCCCTTCCCCTCGGTGCGGCCGCACCTGCCGCCGCGGACGCGAACTTCCCCGCCACGGAGGGGAGGACCAGCATCTCGAGCATCCTGACCCCCGACGACGTGGAGCGGGAGCTGCAGAAGCTGGAGCGGACCAGCCGCCACGGTGTCGACGCCTTCACCCTGGCCGAGGCCGGCATGGAGGTGAGCACCTCCGAGCAGGGCCGGGACCTGTGGGTCGCGACCGTCGGCTCGGGGCCGGAGCACGTGTGGCTCCAGGGCCGGATCCACGGCAACGAGCCCTACGGCACCGACGCCCTGCTGAGCCTGCTCAAGGAGCTCGGCACCAACGGCTCGTCCGAGTACGAGCTGCTGCGCTCGAGGTTCACCTTCCACATCATCCCCATGTACAACCCGGACGGCGCCGAGGCCAACATCCGGCACACCGTCCTGTGGGACCAGGTCTCCGGCGCGCCGGAGGGCGGGACGCCGCAGCGCATCGACCTCAACCGCGACTGGACGGCCGAGGGCTTCGCGGCCGACGAGTCCCGCGCCTTCTACGAGTACTGGACGACGGTCGACCCGGCCTGGGGCGTGGACATCCACCACCAGGGCCTCAAGACGCAGTACGGGACCGGCGACGACGTCACCCTGTCCCTGGGCATCTCCCTCGCTCCCGGCGGACCGACCCTGCCGGGGCTCGAGGGCGGCGCCTACGACCGGCTCACCCGGCAGATGAACGTGCACGTCTACGACGAGCTCTCGAAGTACGGCTCCATCAACATCGACCGCTACCAGGTGGGCGGCAGCTACGAGATCGACATCAAGGGCGGTGTCGTCTCGGCGATGATGCTCGGCCTGGACCACGGCGGGCTCAACCCCGAGGGGCACTCCCACCCGGTGGTGTTCTTCGAGACCTCGGGCAACTCCTCGGACGGCAGCCTCGGCCAGAAGGCCCGCGGCAAGAGCGTGCGGCAGAACGTGCTCGCCGTGAAGGAGCTGCTGCTCGGCCTGGCCACCGGGGAGGTCCAGCAGGAGGACCCGGAGCGCTGGGACGAGATCCCGCACGCCCCGGTCACCGGCTACCAGACCGACTACGCCGGGGTGATCCCGGTCGGCTGAGCCCGGCCGCCGGGCCCGGAGGCGCCGACCGGTCCGGGGGTATCACAAAAGGCGAAGCGGGACATCCCTCGGATGTCCCGCTTCGCCTGTGTGGTGCGCGAGGGGGGAGTTGAACCCCCACGCCCTTTCGGGCACACGGACCTGAACCGTGCGCGTCTGCCTATTCCGCCACTCGCGCTCGTGGATCACAGCGGCGGACCGCTGTGGGCAACGACGACAATCCTACCCACAGTCGCCCCCGTTGGCCAATCGTGGTCTCCGGCCTGCTGTCAGTAGGCTTGCCGCACCCCGGTCAGGGGTCGACGAGGGCACACAGGGGGCACGGATGGAACCCGACAGGGAGAATCTCGAGGAGAAGCGCAAGGAGCTGGGCAGGACGGACGAGCCGCTCGAGGACGAGCTGGTCGAGGAGTTCGAGAACACGGTCACCGAGGGCGCGGAACGCCTGACCCGCACGTGGCGGGCGATGACCATCACCGGACTCTTCGGGGGCATCGACGTGGGGGTGGGCATCCTCGCCTACCTGGCGGTCAAGGAGGCCACCGGATCGGACCTGCTGGCCGGCGCGGCGTTCGGCTTCGGGCTGCTCGCGCTCCAGCTCGCCCACTCGGAGCTGTTCACGGAGAACTTCCTGGTGCCCATCTACGCCGTCGTCTCCCGGCACAGCACCTGGTGGCAGCTGGCGCGCTTCTGGACGGTGACCCTGCTGACCAACCTCCTGGGCGGATGGCTGTTCACCTGGTTGATCGTGGCGGGGTTCCCGCAGTTCCACGACGTCCTGGAGGAGTCGGCGGCCACGTACCTCGAGGGGGGCCTCACCGTGGAGTCGGCCGCTCTGGCGCTGCTGGCCGGCAGCACCATCACGCTCGGGACGCGGATGAGCCAGGGATCCAGCAACGAGGTGGTGCACACCGCCATCGCGCTCATCGACGGCCTGCTGGTCGTCGGGCTGGGCATGCTGCACGGCGCACTGAACTCGGCGGTGATCTTCGGGGCGATGCACGCGGGCGCCGACATCTCCTACACGGAGTGGCTGGTGTGGATGCTGTGGGTCATCCCGCTGAACATGGTGGGCGGGCTCGTCATCATCACGATGCCGCGGCTCATCCGCACGCTCGAGCTGATCAAGAAGGAGCGCGGGCAGCAGGTGCGCGAGCACGCCGCCGACGGGCGGGTGGTCTGAGGCTCAGGCGACCACGAGCCCGGTGGTCAGGGCGAAGGCCCCCCACAGGCCCGTCAGGGCGAAGAGGGTGATCGGGGCGAGCAGCGCGATCTCAGCGGCCGAGCCGGCGTTGCCGATCAGCGGCACCGTGAGGAAGGACCGGTTCTTGTACACCGACCGGGGCAGGGGCAGCGGCATCCGCAGCGGGTAGAGCAGGTGGATCCCGCGCGTGGTCACCAGGTCCCCGGCCAGGTGGGCGACCACCCCCGTGGCCACGGCCGCGGCGAACCACCACTCGTGGGCGGGCGGGTGCAGCCCCACCAGGACGCCCAGCCCGATCCCCACGACCCAGTTGAGCTTCGCGACCCGGTCCGGCACGAAGGCGAGCACCTGCACCGCGAAGGCGATGAGGAGCACGGACATCACCGCGGCGAGCGGCCACACCCAGCCGAGGCCCTCCACCGGGATCCCGATCTTCTGCGCCGCGGCGGCCAGGCCGGTGAACACCGCCACGCCCAGCACGGAGTGGGTGCCGCGCCGGTGCCCGCCGGAGAGCCGGCAGATCCCGCGGGCCAGCCAGGTGGACAGCGGGCGCAGGGACCGGGCCACGGTCCCGTCCGGGTGGTCGAGGTCCGGCAGCAGGGCCGCCCCGGCGGTGACGAGCGCCCCGGTGAGCACACCGGCGTCGCCGACGTCCAGGACGCCCCAGCCGATCGGGACGGTGAGGTCCTGGAGGTGCAGCTGGTAGTCGGCGGTCAGCGCCACCCATGCGGCCGCCCCGCAGGCCGCATGGCTCGGTCCCATCATGAGAGTGATGTCCTCCTCGGATTTTCGGTGCGGTGGGGTCAGGGCGACCTCACCAGCGGAAACACTAGGGTCCCGGCCGGACAGCACAGCGCCGGGACTGCCCGACGGGCGCCCGGTGACACCGGATCCCCCGGGTCCGTAGGCTGACGGCC
Organism: Kocuria sp. UCD-OTCP; assembly: GCF_000349605.1. Taxonomy (NCBI): domain Bacteria; kingdom Bacillati; phylum Actinomycetota; class Actinomycetes; order Micrococcales; family Micrococcaceae; genus Kocuria; species Kocuria sp. UCD-OTCP. The sequence continues at coordinate 5,868 of NZ_AOSQ01000035.1, read as the reverse complement.
AGGACTCCGCCGACGGAAGGACAGCGCCGTGCTCCGATCCGATCGCTCCGGTTCGGGGGCGCCCACCCTGCTGTGCACCCAGCGGCTGTGGGACCGGGCGCGGCCGCTGCTCGAGGCCTTCCACGACGTGCTCACGGTGGACCTGCCGGGCGTCGGCGGCGGCGACCTCCCGGAGGGAGCCGCCGACCTGGAGGCGTACGCGGACCGGGTGTGCGAGGTGCTCGACGCCGTGCGGGAGCACGGCGTCGCCGCCTACGCGGACCGGCAGATGCCCCGGACGTTCCGGGAGGACGCCCGCGAGGAGGACGTCGAGGCCGCGCTCCGGCAGGCCCGGGACTGGCCGGAGGACGTCGTGGTCCGGGCCCTGGAGGCCATGCGGGACCGGCCGGACCGCACACCCCTGCTGCTCGAGCACACCGAGCTGCCGGTGCTGCTCATCCAGGGGGACGACGACCCCGCGATCGACGCGCTCGACCCGGAGGAGGGCCATGTCACGCGGATCGTCACGGACACCGCGCACATGGGCGTGCTCACCGACCCGCACACCTTCGCGGGCATCGTGCACGGCTGGGTGGCCGACGAGCTCGAGCGCTCTGCCTGAGCGGGCCTCGTCGGGGAGCGGGGCGTCAGGGGGCTGCCACGGACCGCCACCCCGCGGAGTCCACCTCGACGACGACGGGTGCCCGGCCGCGCACGCTCCGCCGCCGCAGCGCCGCCTCGATGTCACCCGCGGGGGCGGCGACCACGAAGGTCTCGCCGCGGAACAGGTCGGCCGAGTCCTCGACGAGCGAGACCAGCTCCTCGGCGCCGCGGGCCGTGAACTGCTCGGCCACGCGCAGGCGCGCGGTCCACGGCGGGGGAGGGACGGCGTCGTCGAGGAGGACGGCCGTGGCCGGGCACTGCAGGTCGGTCATGACCCCAGTCTTCCCCTCGCGCCGCGGCGGGGGAAGGCGGGAGCCGCAGAGCACGGCCACCGGTCCCGGCCGACCGCTCAGTCCAGGGACTTGGGCCGCCACGGCAGCTGCTGGTCGCAGCCGGGGGTGAGCCAGGCCTTCACGAAGCCGCCGGACTGGTAGACGAACTCCCGCAGGTGACCCCGCGGCACGGCCGGGTAGTCGAAGGAGAGCACGTCCAGCTCCCCGGCGTAGCAGCGTTCCAGCAGCAGGCGGGAGCGGGCGACGTGCTGACGGTAGGTGAGGGCGCTGACGTGCTCCCACCCTCGCTGCTCGCTGAGTGCGCGCAGCTCCATGGCCTCGCCCTGGGTGGTCGAGGGGTCGGGGCGGAAGCAGATCACCTCGTAGTCCTGCTCGCCGCCCCCCGCGCAGGTCTGCGCGGCCCGCGTGTAGTACACCCGGCCCGAGGCGTCGCCGAGGTCGCCGGTGCCGGGGTTCGCCACGACCAGCACGGGCGCCACCCCGGCGTCCATGAGCCGCAGCGCCTCGGCCATGCGGGTCCGGTCCGGCGGGCCCAGCACGAGCAGGGCGTCCGAGCGCGCCGGGACGTCGGTCCGGGGGTGCTGGAACGCCGTCCAGCCGGCGACCAGCCAGACCAGGAGCAGCGCGAGCACCGGGACGAGCACCCAGGTCGCCCGGGCAGAGCAGTGGACGGGGCGGCGGGTGGTGCGGGCACTGCGGGGCATCGGGGCCGCTCCTCGCCGGTCGTGGGGACGGAGTCCGGATCAGCCGACATTGTCGCACCCGCCGCTGGGCGCGGCCGCCGTGTGACGGGCCGAGACCGCCCGGGCGGGCCGGTGCGGGCCTACGATGTAGCACGCCGGTGCGGTGCGCGCGGGCGTGCCGCGCGGACGTGCCGTGCGCACGGCAGGTCGAGGACCGAGGAGGACGGACCGCATGACGGTGGAGGACGAGACCGGGGTGCTGTGCCGGGTGCCCATGCGCTGGGGCGACATGGACCCGTACGGGCACGTGAACAACGTGGAGGTCGTGCGGCTGCTCGAGGAGTCGCGGATCGCGGCCCTGGGCGTGCCCGTGGGCACCGGCGACCAGGTGGAGCCCCCGCTGATCCCGTTCTTCTCCGCGCTGCCGGAGGGCACCCAGGCGCTGATCACCGAGAACCGGATCAGGTACCTCCGCCCCCTCGAGTACCGCAACACGCCGGTGGAGGTCCGGGTGTGGGTCGTCTCCGCCCGCGGCGGGGCGCTGACGCTGGGCTTCGAGATCACCGACGTGGTCTCGCGCCGGGCGTGCGTGCGGGCCGAGACCCAGCTGGCGTTCTTCGTGCCCGCCACGGGGACGGTGCTGCGCATCTCGGCGGAGCAGCAGGAGCTCCTCGCCCCGCACGCGGGCCCGCGCGTCTTCCGCTGACCCGCGCGCCCCGCGGCGGGGTGCTCAGGCCTCCGTGCGCGCCCGGTGGGCCGCCTGCGAGCGCCGGTACTGCGCCGCGAGCCGGACCGGGGCGTTGGGCGCGCCGAAGCCGGAGTACCCGTTGCGGCGCTCGACCACCTCGAAGAACACCGTGCCCAGGGTCTCCGTGTAGAAGTGCAGGAACTCGCCCTCGGCGTCCCGGTCGTAGAGCAGGTGCAGCTCCTGCAGGGACGCCAGGAACCCGGCGTCGAGGTCGAAGCGGGCGTCGAGGTCCTCGTAGTAGTTCTGCGGCACGGGCAGGAACCGCAGCCCGCGCCGGCGGGCGCGCCGGGCCACGGCGAAGACGTCCGTGCAGGACAGCGCCACGTGCTCGGGGTAGGCCGCGCCCACGAAGGAGCCCTGCTCCGCGGCGGCCGGGGCCACGTTGAGCGGCATCCGCACCGCCCCGTTGGCCGAGCGCATCACCTGGCTGCGCACCAGCCCCGAGGGGCCGGGGACGTCCTGGGCGGCCTGCGCCTCCAGCGCCAGCACCGAGGTGTAGAACAGCACGGCCTCGTCGTAGTGCTGCCACGGCTGGGCCATGTTGACGTGGTCCACCCCGGTGACCAGGGCCCCCGTGTCCAGCTCGTCGTCCGCGCCGAACTCGCCCAGCCAGGCCGGGACCCCGTCCGCCGTGCGCTCGCAGAAGAAGATCTCCGTGCCGTCCGGAGCGAACACCCCGCGCAGGACCTGCTCGTCGTCGCGCTGGGAGCGGGGCACGGGCAGGGCCTTGAGCCGGGCGGCCCGGTCGACGGCGGCGTCCGGGTCGGCGACGTCGAAGCCGAGCGCGGCGACCTCGGTGGGGGAGCCGTCCGGGACCGCGTCGTTGACGACGACCCGCACCGGTCCCTGCACCCACACCTGCACGTTCTCCTTGGACTGGTGGTGCCCGCCCAGGGCGAAGCCGAGCTGGTGCAGGAGCCGGGTGGTCTCGCCGAGCCGCCCGGTGCGGATCTCCACGAAGTCGTGGCCGGCCGGCTCCTCGACCGCGGGCAGCGGCTGGAGCTCGAGCGTGTCCCGGGTCCGCTCCCCGGCCAGGGCCCGCCGGGTCTGGTCCTCGAGCCAGCGCAGGGAGCGCAGCCCGTCCACCGCCGTGCGGTTGACGTCGGCCTGGCGGAAGGCGTCGTTGAAGATCTCCAGGGACACGGGGCCGTCGTAGCCGGCGCGGACCAGGTGGGACATGAAGCCGACCATGTCGAAGTCGCCCTCCCCGGGGAACACCCGGTGGTGGCGGGACCAGGACAGGACGTCCAGGCTCAGCAGCGGGGCGTCGGCCAGCTGCACGAAGAAGATCTTCTCCGCCGCGATGTCCTCGATCGGGGCCGGGTCCCAGGCGCGGGAGAGGATGTGGAAGCTGTCGAGGCAGGTCCCCACGCTCGGGTGGTCGGCGAGGTCCACGATCCGCTGGGCGCGCTCGAAGTCGTTGACGAACCTCCCCCAGGCCAGCGCCTCGTAGGCCAGGCGCACGCCGTGGCGCGCGGCGAGCTCGCCGAGCCGGCGCAGCTGCCCCGCCATGACCTCGTCGTCGTCGATCTCGGCCGTGGCCACGTTGGAGCACACGAGCAGGGTGGTGATGCCCAGCCGGTTCATCAGCCGGAACTTCGCTTCGGCGCGCCGCAGGTTGGCGGCCAACAGCTCGGGGCCCACGGCCTCGAAGTCCCGGAAGGGCTGGTAGAGGTCCAGGCTCAGGCCCAGCTGCCCGGCGAGCTCCCGGATCTGCTCGGGGGAGGAGGGGGAGACGACCAGGTCCTGCTCGAAGACCTCGATCCCGTCGAACCCGGCGGCCGCGGCGGCGTGCATCTTCTCCTCGAGGGTGCCCGAGAGGCAGACCGTGGCGATCGAGGTGCGCATCAGCGTGCCGCCCCGGCGGCGGCCGGCTCCGCGGCGCCCTCCTCCGCGGCGCCCTCGTTCTCGGCGCCCCGGCCCCGGGCCTCGAGGGCGCGCAGCTCGGCGGCCTCGGTGCGCGAGGTGTGCAGCGCGTCGATCTCGTCGAGGGACTTCCGCGCCGTCTCCTTCGCGGTGAGCGCGGCGCCGCCGGAGATCAGGCACGCGACCGTGACGAACACGGCCACGCCCAGCCAGTTGTCGCCGGCGGGACCGGCCACGGCGGAGGCGAGGACGGGCGCGAAGCCGCCCGAGACGGCGAAGCCGATCTGGGTGCCCAGGGCCAGGCCGGTGACCCGGACCCGCAGCGGCAGCATCTCGGCGTAGAACGAGGGCCAGATGCTGTTGGCCATCGAGTAGAAGCACCCGGACATGACGGCGCCGAGCACGAAGATGAGCGGCCAGTTCCCGGCGTGGACCGCCGAGAGGTACGGGTACATCAGCACGGCGGGGCCGAGGACCCCCGCGAGGAAGACGGGCTTGCGGCCGATGCGGTCGGCGAGCACGGCCACGACCGGGATCACGAACAGGGCGACGGCGTTGGCCAGCACGGAGACCCACAGCATGGTGGAGCGCTCGAGGCCGACCACGGAGGTGGCGAAGGAGAGCGACCACACCGTGAACACCACGTTGACGGTGTTGATCATGGCGGCAGCGGCGATCCGGACCACGGCGGCCCGGTGGTGCCGCAGGAGCACGCGCAGCGGGGACTCCGGCTGCTCGGCGGGGGTCTCGGCGCGGGCCTCCCGGAAGGCCGGGGGCTCCTCCAGGTGGCGGCGGATCAGGTAGGCCACCACCACGACGACGGCGGAGAGCCAGAACGGCACGCGCCAGCCCCAGCTGAACAGCGCCTCCTCCGGCAGGAGGGTGAACGGGATGAACACGGCGGTGGCGAGCAGGGTCCCGAACTGGGTGCCCTGCAGGGTCCAGCTGGTGGTGTACGCGCGGCGGTCCTCGTCGGAGTGCTCGAGCGACATGGAGATGGCGCTGGCCTGCTCGCCCGCGGCGGACAGCCCCTGGACCACGCGGCACAGCACGAGCAGCACCGGGGCCAGCATCCCCACCTGGTCGTAGGTCGGGAGGCAGCCGACGGCGAAGGTCGCCCCGCCGATCATGAACAGGGTCAGCATGAGCACGAACTTGCGGCCGAACCGGTCGGCCAGCGGACCCATGACGAGGGCCCCCAGCGGGCGGACGACGTACGCCACGCCCACGGTGCCCATGGCGAAGAGCATGGCCACGCCGGGGGACGTCTCGGCGGGGAAGAAGAGGTGGTTGAGCACCAGGGCGGCGGCGGTGCCGTAGACCGCGAAGTCGTAGTACTCGAGGGCGCTGCCGATCCAGCTGGCCAGCGCGGCCTTGCGGGGCGTCCGGCCGGAGGGCGGCGGGGCAGTGGTCCCGGCGGTCGTCGCTGCTGAGCTCATGGAGGTCCTTCGGGTCGGTCCACAACGCGATCTGGTTCTCATATTGTGGAAGTCACTGCTACTGTGTGATCATGATCTCTGTGAGCTGGTCCACATGTCAACCGCAGGACGGACGGAGCGCTGCTGTGCGAACGTCGATCAGGACCGCCCTCCCCGGCGCCGGGGGCCCCCGGTGACGGCCCCGGAGCCGGCGGGGG
>NZ_AOSQ01000034.1:0-77191 GCF_000349605.1 Kocuria sp. UCD-OTCP | reverse complement strand
CTGCACGATCGCCGGATACCGCTGGCCCCACTCGGCCGTGAACTCGGTGAACCGGTCCTTTGCCGCTTGTTCTGAAGGCGCGGTGTAGACCGGTTTGAGCGCCTTGACGATCCCGTCACGGTGCTGGCGGCCGGCGTAGCGGAAGGAGTTGCGGATCAGGTGCACGATGCACTGCTGAACCACCGTCTGCGTCCAGGTGGTGCTGATCGCCTCCGGCAGGCCCTTGAGCCCGTCGCAGACGGCGATGAGCACGTCCTCGACGCCCCGGTTCTTCAGCTCGGAGAAGACCTGCAGCCAGAACCGGGCGCCTTCGGCGCCGTCGCCGGCCCAGATCCCGAGGATGTCGCGTTCTCCGTGCACGGTCACGCCCATGACGACGTAGAACGGCGTGTTGCGCACCTGCCCGTCGCGGACCTTCACCACGATCGCATCGATGAAGAGCACCGGATAGAGCGGGTCCAGCGGACGCGAAGACCACTCGGCCAGCTCACCGGCGACCTTCTCGGTGATCCGGCTGATGGTGTCCTTGGAGACCTTCGCCCCGTAGACCTCCTCGAAGTGCGCCGCGATCTCACCGGTCGTCAGCCCGCGGGCCGACAGCGAGAGGACGATCTGGTCGATCCCATCCAGACGCCGCTTGCGCTTGGGCACGATCACCGGCTCGAAGGACCCGTCCCGGTCCGAAGGGCACCTCGATCTCGACCGGGCCGATCTCGGTCAGCACGGTCTTCGACCTCGTGCCGTTGCGCATGTTGGCCGCGATCGGCGTCTGCCCGTGGTCGTGACCGAGGTGTTCGGTCAGTTCGGCTTCCAGGGCGGTTTCCAGCACGTTCTTCGTCAGCTGGTTCAGCAGCCCGCCCGGGCCGACCAGGCTCACGCCCTGCTCCTTCGCCTGGGCAAGCAGCCGCTCGGCGAGGTCCTTCTGATCGATGATCTCTCCCGTCACGGGATCGATCATCATGCCTGTCATCTCGGTCGTGGACTCTGACACGGCCGTCTCCTTTCGGATCAGGCCGGACCCTCACACACCGTTGTTCTTACAGTCCCGTCAAGCAACCCGGGGTAGTCCCAGATGTCGTCTGATCTGGCCTGCATCTGATGTGACCTACAGGGATACGGCAGGTTCCCAGGCTCACGATCAGCAAGGGCTGGAACTGCCGCACCATTCGGTGACACCTGATCCCGGTTCAGAGCTCTTCCGCTTTACATATGGCGGGCTACCGGCCGGGCTCAGGAGGCGGTGGCGCGGGAGGAGCTGTCCTCCGCATCAGTGCTCACCCGGACGCCGTCGGCGCGTAACATCGGCCGGTGACAGAGATCTGACAGGAGAAGTGTGGAGGTGGGCCGCCGTTGGACGTGCTCATGGCGGCCCTGCCCATGGTGCTGACCCTGGGTCTGCTGCTCGTGCCGGCGCCGCCGTGGGTGGCTCCCGCGGTCGGACTGGTGTCAGCCGTGGTGATCGGCCTGGCCTGGTTCGGCACCCCTGTGGCGGAGATGTCCTCGGCCTTCGGCGAGGGCTTCTGGATCCTGGTCGAGGTGCTGGCGATCATTGCCGGCGGGATCCTGCTCTCTCGCGTCATGGACCGGACCGGCGCTCAGAAGAAGCTGGCCCGGTGGCTCTCGGACGGCGGCGGCCCCACGGTGCTCTCGGCGCTGCTCATGGTGCACGGGGTGGTGCCGTTCATGGAGACCGTCACCGGGTTCGGCGTCTCCGTGATCATCGGGCTGCCGCTGCTGCTGTCCCTGGGGTTCACGCCGTTGCGAGCGGCCTCGCTCTCGCTGGTGGCGCTCATGGTGGGCCCGTGGGGCTCCATGGGCCCCGGCACGCTCCTGGGCTCCCAGATCGCCGGCGTCACCCTGCAGGACCTCGGGGTGGCCTCCGGCGTCCTGAACGTCATCGCCTTCCTGGGATCCGGTGCCGTGGCCGCGGTCATCGCCGGCCGGGGACTGCCCACTTCCGACGGCCGGCCCCGACCCGCTGACTACGGCGCCTGGATCGGCATGGGACTGGTCTCGGGCGTGGTGCTGTCCGCCCTGGTCCTCGCCGCCAATCTGGCGTTCGGCACGGCCGTGGCCGGTGCGGTGGCCACCCTGGTGATGTCCGCCGGCTGGGCCGGCGTGATCAGCCGCGGGCGGATGGGGCCCGTCCCGGGCCGCGCTCTGGTGCCGTACCTGGTGCTGCTGGGGGGCACCATCATCGGGCAGCTCCTCGAGGGCCTGCTGCCGCCCGGCGGGTTCGGCGCGGTGCTGGGCTCGCCGGCCCTGTGGTCCATCACCGGCGCCCTGGTCGGCGTCGTCGTGCTCTCCTTGGACAGGGAACACCGGCGGCGACTGCCGCGGGAGATCCGCCGGATGTGGCTCCAGGTGGCGGCGCCGACCGGCCTGTACCTGGTGCTGGGCAGCGCGGTCTCCGGGGGCGGGCTGGCCGAGGCGCTGGCCGCGGCGCTGACCGGGCTGGGGCAGGCCTACCTGTTCCTGGTGCCCATGGTTGGTGGTCTGGGGGGATACATCACGGCCTCGGGCACGGGCGCCAACGCCATGTTCGGCGGCACCCAGGACGCAGCCGCGCGTGCCCTTGGCATGGACCCGCTGTGGATGATGGCCTCCCAGAACGTGGCGGCCGGACTGGCCTGCCTGGCCAGCCCGGCGCGCATCGAGCTCGCCTACCGGATCGCCGGCCCACCTCAACGGGCGGACACCCCCGGGCCCGTCCTCACTCGCGGGGCCCTGGTGGCGAGGACCCTGCCCTTCGTGCTGGTGTGCTTGGTGCTGTGGGGCATCGGGAACATGCTCTGGATGCCGGCGGCAGGCTGACTCCCGCTCCGAAGTCCACGCTGTCGACCGCGGGCCGGTGGGGCGCTGCCCCGGACGAGCACGGGCGGCTCGTGCGCGCCATCGCCCGTGAGCACACGGAGACCGCCCCTCGTGCCGCGTCGTCGAGCCGTCCGTCCTGCGGTCGGCATCGGCCGGGCGCGTCGTCGGGTGCCGTCCGGGGTCTTGGCATCGATGAGTCCGGGGCGCATCCTGAACCCAGGCCAGCGGCGGAGCGGGGGAGGGGCGATTCTGGTGACGCGTCCACGGCATCGCAGGATCTCGCATCCTCGTGACCTGTGGGCGGACCCGCTGGGGCGGGCGACCATCCGGGCCCTGCAGGGGCTGGTGCTGCTGAGCGCGACGGCGGTGGTGGTCTACGGGCTGATCCAGCTCAAGCTGGTGGTGATCCCGCTGCTGATCGCCCTGGTCCTGGCCGCTGCGCTGAACCCCCTGGTCGCCTCTCTGCGCCGGCACCGTGTGCCCGGGGCGCTGGCGACCTGGATCGTGTTCGTCGCCGCGATCGTGGTCCTGGGCGGGGTGGTCACCGGCATGGTCTTCGCGGTGCGCAGCGAGTGGGCGGAGCTGGTGGCCTCCGCGGTGGGCGGGCTGGACCGGTTGCGCCAGTTCGTGGTGGCCGGGCCGATCCCGGTCGGCCAGCAGGGCCTGGACGAGGCTCTGACCGCCGTCGTGGACTTCATGGCCAGCCCCCAGTTCGGCGCCGGGGCGCTGCTGGGGATCTCCGCGGCCACCCAGGTGGTCACCGGGACAGTGCTGGTGGCCGTGATCCTCTACTTCTTCCTCCAGGACGGGGCCCGCATCTGGGCGTTCTTCCTGAGCCGTTTCCACGGCGAGACCCTGGAGAAGCTGCTGACCTCGGGCACCACGACCCTGCACGTGCTGGGCGGCTATGTGCGCGGCACCGCGGTGGTGGCGCTGCTGGAAGCGGTGGTCATCGGCGTCACCCTGCTGGTGCTGCGGGTGCCCCTGGCCCTGCCCCTGTCGGTGCTGATCTTCCTGGGCGGCTTCATCCCCATCGTGGGGGCCGCCCTGATCGGCGGCGTGGCAGTCCTGGTGGCCCTGGTGGCCAACGGCCCGGTGGTGGCGCTGGTGGTGGTGGCGGTGGTGGTGGCCACCAACCAGCTCGACGGGAGGGTGCTCCAGCCGATGGTGCTGGGCCGGGCCCTGAGCCTGCACCCGCTGGTGGTGCTGCTCGCCCTGGCCGCCGGCGGGATCCTCTCCNTGCTCCAGCCGATGGTGCTGGGCCGGGCCCTGAGCCTGCACCCGCTGGTGGTGCTGCTCGCCCTGGCCGCCGGCGGGATCCTCTCCGGCGTCGTCGGGGCCGTGCTGGCCGTCCCGCTGACCGCGGTGGGATGGGCTCTGATCCAGATCTGGTTCCCGAACCCCCGAAACCCCGATGTCCTGTCCCGGCCGGCTGCGCGTCCCGGCGTCCGGCTGAAGCCACCGGCCCCGGACGCGCCCGTCGACGGGTGACGGCCTCGGGGCGCCGCAGGACCGGCAGCGTCACCGGAGGACGGGGGCGGATGGACGCCGCCGACGTGTTCCCTTGCGGACCGATCCACCGCCGGGCGGCGCCTTTCTGCGGTCAGGGCGGCAGCCAACTGGGTTCATGACGGCGTCCTGCCGGTATGAGTCGGTGATCCGGGTGGGGGCCGGACGGATGCACATCCGGATGTTCTACGTTGGCGAGACCTCCTCGGGGAGGTCAGCTCGACACCGCCTCCCATCACCGAGGACCCGCAGCGGGAGAACTCTCATCACCGCGGCGACGGTGAGCCCGAGCGCAGCAGCACCCCCGGGCTGCCACCAGCCACAGTGTGAACGGGGAAGCACCGACCCTGGGGTGCTCTCCCGGTACGCCCTTCACCAGGGACTCCCTGAGCTCTGCCGTTCCTGATGAGGTGGTGCAGTCGCTGATCCGTCGGGTCCTTCCCGCACGCTCGGGCGACTGCGCGGACGGGTCTCCCGCCACGTCCGCCCGATCCGTTCCGCCGCCCCCACCGCACCAGGAGACCCCTTGCTGACCGTCAACGCCTACGCCGCCCCCTCCGCCGACGCACCGCTGGAGCCGACCACGATCACCCGCCGCGAGGTGGGCCCGCACGACGTGCTGATCGAGATCGCCTACGCCGGGATCTGCCACTCCGACATCCACACCGTCAACGCGACTGGGGACCCCAGCCCTACCCCCTGGTGCCCGGCCACGAGATCGTGGGCACCGTCGCCGAGATCGGCCCCGAGGTCACCGGTCACGCCGTCGGGGACCGCGTCGGGGTGGGGTGCATGGTCAACTCCTGCGGGCAGTGCACCAACTGCCGCAACGGGGACGAGCAGTACTGCGCCGAGGGCATGGTGCCCACCTACGGCGGGGCCGACCGGGACGGCACCATCACCCAGGGCGGCTATTCCACCCACGTGGTCGTCGACGCCGGCTTCGTGCTGTCCGTGCCCGAGTCCCTGGACTTCGCCGCGGCCGCCCCGCTGCTGTGCGCCGGGATCACCACCTACTCCCCGCTGCGCCGCTGGGGCGTCGGCCCGGGCCGGAAGGTCGCCGTCGTGGGCCTGGGCGGACTGGGGCACCTGGCCGTGAAGATCGCCGCCGCGATGGGCGCGGAGGTCACCGTGCTCTCGCAGTCGCTGAAGAAGAAGGAGGACGGGCTGCGGCTGGGTGCCGAGCACTACTACGCCACGTCCGACCCAGCCACCTTCGAGCAGCTGGCCGGATCCTTCGACCTGGTCCTCAACACCGTCAGCGCCGTGATCGACGTGGACGCCCACCTGTCCCTGCTCACCGTCGACGGGGCCCTGGTCAACGTCGGGGCCCCGGCGGAGCCGCTGAGCCTCAACGTCTTCTCCCTCATCGGCGGCCGGCGCGCCTACGCCGGGTCGATGATCGGCGGCATCGCCGAGACCCAGGAGATGCTCGACTTCTGCGCCGAGCACGGCATCGTCCCGGAGACCGAGCTGATCTCCGCCGACCGGGTCAACGAGGCCTACGAGCGGGTGCTGGCCTCGGACGTGCGCTACCGCTTCGTCATCGACGCCGCCACCCTGGCCTGAGCCCGCGCCCAGGCGCTGGGCCGGCGGATCCCGCCGCCCGGACACTACCGAAAGGACACCATGGAACTGACCGATCTTCTGGAGGCGCTCGACGCCGGGCGCACCATCACGGGGGACTCGCCCCTGCACGAGGTCATGCACCGGGTCAGCCAGGAGGCCCTGCGCATCACCGGGGAGCTCAACGGCGGATACCGGGAACCGGCCCGGGTGCGGGAGCTGCTGGCCCAGCTCACCGGCAGGCCGGTGGACGCATCGGTGACGGTGTTCCCGCCCTTCCGCTCCGACTTCGGGAAGAACATCACCCTGGGCAAGCGGGTCTTCATCAACTCCGGGTGCACGTTCCAGGACCAGGGCGGGGTGGTCATCGGCGACGACTGCCTGATCGGGCACAACACGGTGCTGGCCACCCTCAACCACGACCTCGCCCCCAGCCGCCGCGCGGACATGCACCCGGCCCCCATCGTGATCGGCCACAACGTGTGGATCGGGTCCAACGCCACGGTCCTGCCGGGCGTGACCATCGGCGACGACGCCGTCGTGGCGGCGGCGTCGGTGGTGACCAAGGACGTCCCGGAGAGGTCCGTGGTGGTGGGCTCCCCGGCACGGGTCGTGCGCTCCGTGAGCGACTGAACCGCGCCGGGTGCGCGCCTCTCGGCGGACGCCGGCCCGAAACCCCCAGCAAGGCCGGGCGGTCACGACATACCTCTAGGAACCGCTGGTGAACGCTTCTGCTCCGTTCATGGCCGAGGCGACGAGGTTGCTGCGGACCGGCGACTCGCCGCCGGCGACCGCTCCGATCCAGGCGTCCGTGGTGGTGACCGCGGCGAAGTTCGACTGCAGCAGCACCATCAGGGTGCGGTGCAGATCCTCGGCCGAGACCTGACCGGCTTCGTTGGCGAGGTGGATCGCGCCGGTGGCGTCGGAGAGGATCTCGGCGGCGAAGCCGAGCCCCTCGGCCTCGACCGCCGTCGCCAGGTCGCAGTTGTTGGTCATGTAGCCGACGACCGTGATCGTGTCGACGCCGCGCTCGCGCAGCCACTCGGCCACGTCGGTGCCGGCGAAGACGCTGCCGTACCCCTTCACGACCTGCTTCCACTGCCGGTCGTCGAGCTGCTCGAGATCAGGGTGGAGCGGATATCCCGCCGAGCCGGGCGCGAAGATGGGTGCGCCCTCGTCCGTCTCGTGCTGGACCATGACGACCGGCATGTCCTGCTCGGCGGCGACCTCGAGGACGCGGCTGATGTTGGCGAGCGACTCCTCGCGGGGCGGGTACTGGATGGACATCGGGCCGTCGAAGTACTCCATCTGGGCGTCGACGACGATCAGGGCGCGGCGGGGGATGGTCACGGGGTCTCCTCTGGACAGTGGGATGGGCGGGCTGTGGTGCTCGGCCCGTCTCCATGCTCCTGCCATGCCGGTCGCCGCCGCGATCGGCCCGCGTGCACGATTACGATGAGATCGGGCCACTTCTGCTCCGTGGTGGTCCCGGTGGGAGAGGAACGACAGGTGCGGATCGCGATCCATGCGTTCGACGGTGTGACGATGTTCCACCTGGCCGTGCCGCAGCTGGTGTTCGGCGAGGTCACCCGGCTGGGCCTGGCCGAGCGCTGGGACACGGTGCTGTGGAGCACGGGCGCGGACATGATCACGACGGCGGAGGGCTACTCGCTGGGCCGTCTCGCCGGGCCAGAAGCTGCCGAGGACGCCGACCTGGTGGTGATCCCCTCCTGGCCCTATCCGCCGGTGGCCGTCGACGAGTCGCTGCGCGCCGTGCTCCTGCGCGCGCACGCCGGTGGCGCCGGTGTGGTGGGTCTGTGCATGGGGGCCTTCGCCGTCGCCGAGGCCGGTCTGCTGGGCGGGCGGCCCGCCGTCACGCACTGGGAGGGGATGGACGAACTCGCGTCCCGTCACCCGGAGCTGGCGGTCGAGGACTCGGTGCTCTACATCGACCACGACGACGTCATGACCTCCGCCGGCACGGCCTCCTCCCTGGACGCCTGCCTGCACCTGGTCCGCAAGCACCTGGGCGCCGCGGCCGCCAACCGGGTCGCCCGCAGCCTGGTCGTGGCCCCGCACCGGGAAGGCGGGCAGGCGCAGTACATCCAGCGCCCGGTCGCCCGGCCCGACAGCGGGGATCCCCTGGCCGCCACGCTGGACTGGGCGATGGCCCGGCTGCACGAGCCCCTGTCCATCGACGAGCTCGCCGCCCACGCCCGGATGAGCCGCCGGACCCTCGTGCGCCGCTTCCGCGACACCACCGGCACCACCCCCGCTCGCTGGGTCCTCGCGCGACGCCTCGACGAGGCCCGCAGCCTGCTCGAGACCACGCGCTGGGGTGTCGACCGGATCGCGCTGGCCTGCGGCTTCGGCAGCGCTGTCACCCTCCGGCAGAACTTCGTCTCGGCCTACGCGACCACGCCGTCCGCCTACCGGCGGAGCTTCGCCCTCCGAGAGGCTGGCGGGGAATCCCGCTAGGTGCAGGCTCCGGAACGTCCGGTGCGCACTCCTGGTCACCGGGCAGGAGCAGCGCGGTGGGTTAGCGTCTACTCATGGCGTCGTCCGAGACAAGGTCCCAGGCTCCCCACAACCCTTTGCTGGTGCTGGGAAAGATCAGCGCCATTCTGGATGCCTTCACCTTGACGCGTCCGACATTGACGCTGGGGGAGATCCGCGATTCGACAGGCATGCCGACCTCGACGGTGCAACGCCTGGTGACGAACCTGGTGGCACAGGGATTTCTCGACCGTGAGGACGATTCTTTCCGGATCGGCATGAAGATGGCGTACTGGGCTGCGCCGGCCACGCGTGGGGTGGCGATGCTGGACCTGTTCGTCCCCTTGCTGAAGGAATTGCGTGACCGCACCGGGGAGACGGTGTGCTTCTTCCAGGCCGAGCGGGGGTATCGCGTGTGTGTGGCGATGGCCGAGACGCGTCACGCGTTGCGTCGTGAGATGCACGTGGGCGCGATCCTGCCCCTGCACGCCGGTTCCGCCGGACAGGTTCTGCTCGCCTGGAAGCCGGAGCTGCTGCGGCAGGTCCTGGAATCCCCTCTGCCGCCGTTGACTGATTTCACGATCACCAGTTCCGAGGAGCTCGAGTCTGCGGTGGGCCGCGCCCGGCGGGACGGATTCTCCATCACCACCGGGCAACGTGATGATGGGGCGTCGGGTCTGTCCGCCCCCGTGTTCGACTCCACCGGCGCTCTGGTGGGGGCCGTGACGATCAGCGGCCCGACCTTGCGCATGCCGTATGCGGTGTGCGAGGGGTGGGTCGAGGACCTGCTGTCCACCGCGGAGCGGATGACGCGGCTGGTCGGGGGGCGTTTCCCCGATGAGGCGAACTCCTAGTCACCGGTCTGCCTCGCCGTTTGGACCCTCGGCGATGGACCCGACGACGGCGAGGACAGGTGCACAGCGCTGTCCCTGCCGACCCCGGCGGCGATGGCAGCGGCGACCTCAGGGGCGGAGCGGGTGCCCTTGAAGCTGTCGGGGGCGGTGATGATCTTCATCCGATCACCTCTGGATTGACCAGGTGGGGCGGGCGCTGACCGGTGGCCATGGCCACGGCGTTGAGCGCACTGAGCCGGGACATCTCCGCTCGGACCGGCACGGTCGCCGACCCGATGTGGGGCAGCAGCACGGTGTTCGGCAGTTCCGCCAGACCTGGAGCCAGGTGAGGCTCGTCCTCGTAGACGTCGAGACCGGCCCCTGCGATCCCGCCGTTGCGCAGGGAGACGACCAGGGCGGACTCGTCCACGACGGGGCCGCGGGCGGTGTTGATGAGGATCGCTTCCGGTTTCATGCGCCCGAGGACCTCGGCGTCCACCAGTTGGTGGGTCTGCTCGGTGAGGGGGACGTGCAGGGACAGGAAGTCGCTGCGGGCCACCAGCTCCTCCCAGGGCACCTGGGTGACGCGGCCGGAGAACTCGCCCAGTTCGTCCTGGCTCACGGATCGATCCCCGGGCGGGCGCGGGGAGAACAGGACCTGCATGCCGAAGGCCAGGGCTCGGCGGGCGACGGCGCGGGCGATCCGCCCGAATCCGGCCAGGCCCAGGACGGCCCCGGTGACGTCGCGGCCGAGCAGCAGCTCTGGTTCCCAGCCGTGGAAGCGGCCTTCGCGGACCATGCGGTCGGCTTCGACGACCCGGCGAGCGGTGCCGAGGATCAGCGCCATGGCGACATCGGCGGTGGCGTCGGTCAGGACCCCGGGGGTGTTGCCCACCAGGATGCCGCAGGAGGTGGCGGCGCCGACGTCGATGTTGTTGTACCCGACGGCGAAGTTGGACACCCCCTTGATCTCCGCCTCGGCCAGCAGGGCGGCATCGACCGTGTCGCGCAGCTGGGTGAGCACCACGTCGTAGTCCCCGGAGGCGCACAGCTGCCGCAGACGGGAGTAGTCCGGGGGGTCCGGAAGGACCGTGACCGAGCCTGCAGCCTCCAGCAGCGGGAGGCCGGGGTCGGGGATCGGGGTGGTGACCAGGAATCGTGCGTCCATGCTCAGCCGACCCGATCGCAGGCCGGGACCGCTTCGGAGTGGGTGACCCACTCGAAGGCGGTGGCCTTGGAGCGGGCGCCCTGGGCGGCCTTGGATCGGTTGGGCTCCGCCAGCTCCTCGAGAAGCCCTTCGGAGAGTGTCACCAGGTCACCGAATGCCTCGGGGGTGAGCCACGGGGGTCGAGTGGCGAAGAGCAGGTCCTCACTGGACGTGTTGCCGCTGGCCCCGGGGGCGAAGGGGCACCCGCCGAGTCCGCCCAGGGCGCCGTCGACCATCGTGGCCCCGGCCGTGATGGCGGCCAGGGTGTTGGCCACGCCCAGTCCCCAGGTGTCGTGGCCGTGGAAGACGATGCGCCGGGTCGGGGTCTCCTCCCGGACACGGCTGATCAGCTCGGCGACCTGGGCGGGGACGGCCTGGCCGAGAGTGTCGCAGACGACGATGTCCTCGGTGCCCGCCGCACGCGGGTCGTTGGCGATGGCCAGCACCCGCTCCGGGTCCACGGGGCCCTCGAAGGGGCAGGTGAAGGAGGTGGCCAGGCACAGCTGGATGCGCCCTCCCACACCACGGGTGATCTGCACGGCTTCGGGCAGGGCGGTCAGGCTGGCCTCGGTGCTCCGGCCGATGTTGGCCTGGTTGTGGGAGTCGGTGACGGAGAAGCAGTACTGGAAGTTCCGGGCCCCGGCCTCGGCGGCCCGGGCGATGTGGCGGGGGGTGGCCACCCAGATCCAGCACTTCTCGAGTTCCTCCTGGGTCAGGGCGGCGACGACCTCCAGGGTGTTGGCCATCGGCGGGACCAGCTCGGGGCGGGCCATGGAGCCCAGCTCGATGGCCGGCACGCCCAGGCGGATCAGCTCCCGGACGACCTCGACCTTCTTCTCGGTGGAGAGGACCTTGCCGGTCAGCTGCAGGCCGTCGCGCAGGGTGACGTCGCGCAGCTCGGCGCGGGGTTCGAGGGTGTGGTTCATGCGGGCAGGGTCTCCTTGGTGGCGGTGGCCTCGGCGATCTGCTCCGCGCTGAGACGGAGCAGCCCGGCGAGCACCTCCTGGGTGTGTTCGCCCAGGTCGGGGCCGAGGTGGTGGATGGGCAGGGAATGTTCCCCGAGCACGGGCACGATGCCCGGGAAGCCGACGTCGTGCAGCTCTTCCTCACCGGTGGAGACGTCGAACTTCTGGATCATGTGCCGAGCGGCGTACTGCGGGTCCTCGCTGATGTCGGCGGCAGTGTAGATCGGACCGGCCGGCACCCCGACCGCGCCGAGGGCTTCTAGGGCCTCGGCCGAGGTCCGCTGGGCCGTCCAGGCGCTGATGGCCGCATCGAGGTCCTCGCGGCGGGCCCAGCGCTCGGCGTTGGTCCGCAGACCCGGATCGGCGGCGAGGTCGGGGCGTCCGATGGTCTCCATGTAGCGCTGGTAGATGGAGTCGCCGTTGCCGGCCACCACGATGCTGGCCCCGTCGGCGCACACATAGGCGTTGGACGGGGCGATGCCCTCCATCCGCCCACCGACGCGTTCGCGGGTGACGTCGTAGGCCTGGTAGTCGGGGATCAGTGATTCCATCATCGAGAACATGGCTTCGTGCAGGGCCACGTCGATCACCCGTTCCCGCAGCGGGACACCACCGTTGCCGACGGTTCTGCGTGCTTCGCGCTGGTAGAGGCTCATCACCACCCCGAAGGCGGCGTAGAGGCCGGCGATGGAGTCTCCGATCGACACGCCGACCCGCACCGGGGCGCGATCCGGATCGCCGACCAGGTTGCGGAATCCGCTGTAGGCCTCGGCCACGGCGGCGAAGCCGGGCCGACGGGACAGCGGACCGGTCTGCCCGAAGGCGGATATCCGGCTGATCACCAGCTCGGGGTTGACCTCGTTGAGCACCTCCGGGCCCAGGCCCCACTTCTCCAAGGTGCCTGGCCGGAAGTTCTCCAGCAGCACGTCGGACTCGGCCGCCAAGGCTTTGACGGCCTCCCGGCCCGCGTCGGAGCGCAGGTCCAGGACGACGGACTTCTTGTTCCGGTTGATCGTGCGGAACAGCATCGAGGTGGTGCCCTTGTGCAGGCGCCAGTTGCGCAGCTCGTCGCCGGTGCCGGGGCGTTCGACCTTGATCACCTCGGCGCCGAAGTCGGCCAGCAGGCGTCCGGCGGTCGGGGCGGCGATGTAGTTGCCCAGTTCCAGGACCCGGATGCCGGCCAGGGGCTGGGGTGTGGTCTCTTCCATGGTGAGGGTGTCCTCTCGGTGATGCGTGTCGGGGGATCGCGGTGTCTGCGCGGTCGGTCAGATGAACAGGCTGAGCACCACGGTGCAGCCCAGGGCCACCACCGATGCCACCGAGACGCCGAGAGAGCAGGACTTCAGGGTGCCCTTGGTGGTCTGCCCGAGCATCGACTGCAGGAGCCAGAAGGTGTTGGAGGTGACGTGGACGAGGAACAGGGACCCGGCCCCGGCCGCCAGGGCGATCAGCACCGGGTCCAACCCGATCTGCGAGGCGACCGGAGCGAGCAGACCCGCGGCGGTGATCGCAGAGATCGACACCGAGCCCACAGCCACGTGCAGCACCGCGGCGATGGCCCACACCGTCAGCAGCGGGGCGAAGGAACCGGCGGTGAAGTACTTCCCGAGGATGTCGCCCATGCCGCTGGCAGCAACAACGGCCGCCAGCGAACCGCCGGCGCCGGTGAGGATCAGGATCTGCCCGGACTCGCGGAATCCGTCGACCACGGCCTGCTCCACCCGTGCCCGGCCGATGGTGTACCGGGCGACCACGCTGGTGCCCAGCAGCCCGATCAGCAGGGCGATCACCGGAGAGGACAGCAGCTCCATCGCCGGGCTGGACAGGCCGACCATCTCCAGGATGGCTCCGGTGGCGATCAGCACCAGGGCCAGCAGCATCGGGGCGAACAGGATGAACAGGCCCGGTTCCTTGTGCTGGCGCACGGTGCCCTGGTGCACCTGGTGGGGCAGCAGCCCGACGCGGCTTCCGTGGCCGTCCACCAGGCCACCGGAAACCTCAACGTCCACCGGCTCGTGGTCGCTGCTGTCCTTGTTCGTGCCGGCGTCTGCTCCCGTGGCCGGAGCCGCGTCCTCGGCCAGGGGCAGCTCGTCCTGATCCGTCTTCCACAGCCCGCGGGTGAGGAAGAAGTTCATGATCGCAATGGAGATCACGATGGTCGGGATGATGACGATCAATCCGAAGATCAGCATCTTTCCCAGCGGCACGCTGAGCAGCCCCGCCAGTGCCACGGTGGCCACACCGGGCACCATCAGCACGATGCCGCACTCGAGACTGATGGCCATGGCCGTGGCCATCTTCGCGGTGCCGTACTTGCCCAGGTGCGGAGCCATGCGCCGGGCCAAGGGGGCGCTCATCACCAGCAGCACGTCCAGGAAGATCGACTGCAGCATCGTGCCGAGGGTCAACCCCAGTGCGTAGGGCACCCCGCGCGGGCCGAAGACCCTCAGCAGCCCGTCCACCAACCGCCGGATCGCCCCGGTCTCGTTGAGGATCGAGCCCATCAGCACTCCCCAGGCGATCAACAGGCCCACCTCGAGCATGATGTCGCCGAAGCCCTGCATGACCGTTTCGGTCGTGCTGGTCGGGCCCATCCCGGTGGCCAGACCCAGGGCCACGGCCCCGATCACGAGCGAGACGACCGGGTTGATGCGGAACTTCACGATCATCACAACGATTGCCAAGATCACCACCGCAGTGATCGACAGAATCAGCCAGTCGGCCATGAGTGGTCCACCTTTTCCTCTGGGACGCCCCCACGGTCTTGTGGGGCACGTCACTCTCTCTGTGATCCACAATGTAAGCAGTGAACCACGATATGGGTCAATGGCTGGATGACATGTGACGCGGATCTCCTGAATCCATCGAATGTACGGCCCTGATGGCGGCCATCAGCCGACTCGGACAGCACCCGATCCTGCGGCAGGCCCCCGCGGCGCTTCCACCGGTGCTGGGGCCGTGACTAGCCTGGGAGCACCACGACCGGCACCACGACCGGCGCCGCGGACGTCCGGTGCGGGACACGGGGCGGGGAGCGCGAGATGGATGCAGGACGTGGACGCCCCGACAGCGACGAGCGGAGCCCGCAGCCCAAAGGCGGTGCCCGACGGGCCACCGTGGTGCTGTGGGCGCACCGGTTCGGCTTCCTCGTCACCAGCGTGCTGGCCGGCTGGGGCGTCTACCACCTCGTCCTCGAGGAGGTTGACGACGACGGGCGTCTGCCCTGGTTGTTCCTGCCCCTCTGGGTGCTGTCGGCCTATGTGCTCCTGCCGCGGTTGAACCGTCTGCTCACCGGCATCTACGTCCCCAGCTACTTCATCGGACGGGCCCGCACCTCCGACGGCCTGCTGGGGGACCCGGTCAACCTGGCGGTGGTCGGCACCCCCGCGCAGCTGTCCGCCGCGATGGTCGGGGCCGGCTGGACCGCCGCGGACACCGACCGCGAGCGTGATCTCGTCGTCTCGTCCCTGCAGGCCGTCGGCGCCACGGTCCACGTCGTCGAGCAGTTCTCCGCCGGCTATCACGCCCGCAACGGAGGCGGGGACGCCATCGAGACGGACGGGGACCTGCCCGTCATCGATGTCCGCCCGATTCGGTGGAGCGGGTGATCAGCGTTCGGGGTTGGGGGTGAAGGTGTGGCCCAGGGCGGTGGAGACCTCGGCGAAGATCCGTGTGGCCGGGGTGGCGCACGGCAGGGTCCTGGGGTCGTCGGCCAGCACCGGGGACTCCGGGCAGTCCCCGGAGGGGATGTCGCTGGTGGCCTGCACGACCACGGTGGTGTCGGTGGTGGTGTCGTAGTAGACGGTGGTGTTGTACCCGGGCTGCGTCCCGGTGTGCCCGACCCAGCCGTCGATGCACCCGAAGCCCAGCCCGTAGCCGGACTCGGGGGGCTGGAACGAGGTGAGGCGCTCTCGCTGGGCCTCCGGTTCCAGCAGTCCGTGCCCGGTGCCCAGGGCCCGGCCGTAGGTGAGCAGGTCGTCCACGTCCGAGATCAGGGCCCCGGCGGTGGCTCCCCAGCTGGGGTTCCAGTGCGTGGCGTCGGCCGGCGCCTCCGGCGTCGCGGTGTCGCCCTGGAGCGTGAAGCCCTGCGCGTAGGGTTCCGGCATCTCGGTGGAGTCACCGGGCCAGACGGTCTCGTCGAGTCCCAGCGGGTCGAAGATCTGCTCCTCCAGGACCTCCCCGATCGGCTGGCCGGTGACCTGTTCGACGACGAGGCCCAGCAGGATGTAGTTGGTGTTGGAGTAGTCGAACTGCGCGCCGGGGGCGAACAGGGGGGATTCCGAGACGCCGACGGCGACCAGCTCCTCCGGGGTGAAGACCTGCTGCGGATCCGCGAAGAAGCGGTCCGTGAACTGGGTGCTGCGGGTGTAGCTGGCCACCCCGCTGGTCATGTCCGCCAGCCGGCGCAGGGTGATCTGTTCTCCGTTGGGGATGCCGTCGACGTAGTCGGCGATGGGGTCCTCCAGGGAGAGCTCACCCTCCTCGGCCAGCTGCAGGACCAGGGTGGCGGTGAAGGGCTTGGTGACCGATCCGACGCGGGTGTGCACCCCCACCTCCATGGGCTCCCCGGTGGCCGGGTCGGCCACCCCGTAGGCGGCCGTCCAGGTGCCCTCCGGGGAGGAGACCCCCACCACCGCACCGGGGGTGGAGGCCTGCGCGAACGAGGCCCGGGCGGCGGCGTCCAACGTCGTCGCCAGTTCCTCGGGCAGCGGCTCGGACATCTGCGCGGAGGGTTCTCGGGTGACGACGTCGTCGACATCGGAGACACAGGCCTCGGGGCCCGTGGCCGGAGCCGACGGTGCCGCCGCGGCGACCGGAGTGGCCGCCGGCCCGGCCGGGGAGGGCGGCGCGGCGGTTGCCCCGCCGGTCCCGAGGAGGAGCACCGCCGCCGTGGCGGCGGCGAACGTGCGGCGCGTGGAGCGTACGGGTGCGGACATCTTCGTTTCCTTCTCGATCGGCGCAGGCCGCTTCCGGGAAGGGCCTGCACCCGGAGAGCAGTGCTTCTGGCGCAGTCGCCATGGGCGACGATGTCGACCCCTGCGCCGCACTCCACCGCGAAGGCACATCCCGACAGCACGCACGGGCCGTGGAATCGATGAGATGACGGGCCGGTCCACGGCCCCGGATCACGCACCGGCCCCGGCGAACGCGTGGGACAGGCGGTGCCCCCAGCGTAGGACGGCCCTCCGGGCCGGCCGGCCGACCTGCCCCGGATCGTTACCCAACCGCCGAAGATGTCACGCCCCTTCGCCGGCCGGCAGGAAACCGTGGCCGAGCACGAACTCGGCGAAGCGCTCGCCGATCCGCAGGTGCGTGGTCGCGTCGGGGTGGAGGGCGTCGGGCAGGGGGAGCTCCCGGGCGTCGGACTCCCCGTAGAGCTCGCGTCCGTCGAGGTGGAACAGGTGCGGATCGTCGTGCGCCCGCTCCGTCACGATCCGTGCCAGTTCGGCACGGATGACCGTCAGGGTGAGCTTGCCGGCGGCGACCTCGCCGGGGTCGCCGGTCGCCCGGAACCGCATCTCACCCCGGGCGAGTGCGTCCGGGTCGAAGGCGCCGGGTCCCGGGGTGTGTTCGTGGATCGGGCACAGGAGGGGGGAGATCACCAGCAGCGGGGTGTGGGGGTGGCCGTCGCGGATCGTGTCGAGGAAGCCGTGCACTGCGGGGCCGAAGGCCCGCAGCCGCATCAGATCGAGGTTGACCAGGTTGATGCCGAGCTTGAGGCTGATCAGCTCGGCCGGGGTGTCCCGGATGGTGCGTGCGGTGAACGGGTCGAGCAGCGCGCTGCCCCCGAAGCCGAGGTTGAGCAGGTTGAGGTCGGCCCGCCTCGCGGCGACCGCCGGCCAGGTGCCGGTGGGATGCACCGCGTTCGAGCCGTGACTGATCGAACTGCCGTGGTGCACCCACCTCGGGCGCAGGTCCTGCACCGGCCGGAGGGGGGAGTCGGAGCTGATCTCGGCCAGTTCCACGGTCTCGTTGTGCGGCAGCCAGAGCTCGACCGTCTTGGGGCCCCGGGGCAGATCGTCGAAGACGACGCCGCCGATCCCGGCCTGCGTGATCTGCCGGTCGCCGGTGGTCATGTCGATGCTCACCACGGTCGCGGCCTCGAGGCCGGCCTGCCGGGTGTGCCGGCCGTCGACCAGCAGGTCGAAGAGGCCGGCCGGGCGCGGTGGTGCGCCCTCGTACCGGAAGCGTGTGGCGCGCCCGCGGAGCTCGATGCGGCTCGCCTCGGTCGCGAAGAGCAGCCGCGCGCCCGCGGGCTGGGACTCGGCCATGGCCAGCTGCGGGTCGCGGGCCTGATTCCTGGCCCACGCGGGGAGGCGGTGCGGGATCACCCCGTCGTCCGTGCGCTCCAGCTCCAGGACGCCGTGGAGGAGGTCGTCGGTGACGGGTGTGGTGCAGCGTCGGTCGGGGATCGGCATGGTCCTCCCAGGGTGTGTCGGGTCCGGCAGCCGTGGCTCAGGGGGCGGGGTCGGGCGGAATCAGGGCGAACTTGCCGACGTGCGTCTTCTCCAGGAACTCCCGCTGGGCGTCCGCGATCTGCTCGAGCGGGAACACCCTCGCCAGGAGGGGCCGGATCTCTCCGCGCTCGATGTAGGAGACGACATCGGGGAACACCTCTTCGTCCCACGCCGTGCACCCGATCAGGGTGAGGTCCTTCAGGTAGAAGGTGCGCATGTCGAGTTCCACGAGGGGGCCGCCGATGGCCCCGGAGGAGACGTACGTCCCGCCCCTCCGGAGGAGGCCCAGCACTGCCGGGAAGCCGGGCCCGGCGACGTTGTCGATCACGACGTCGACGCTGTCCGCGCCCAGCACGTTGCGCGGGTCGTCCCGCCCGATGACCTCGTCGGCGCCGAGGGCGCGGACCTGGTCCCGCTTGGCGTCACCGGCCATGCCGACGACATGGGCGCCGCGCCACTTGGCGAGCTGCACCACGGCCGATCCGACGCCTCCGGAGGCGCCGGTCACCAGGACCCGTGCCCCCGTGGTGATGCCGGCGCGGCGGACCATGTTCTCCGCCGTCCCGTAGGCGCACGGGATGGTCGCCAGCTCGGCGTCGCTCCAGTCGCAGTCCACCGGGAAGACCTCGTGCGCCGGGACGACGACGAACTGGGCGAAGGCTCCGTCGAGATCGGAGCCCAGCCAGGTCGTGTCCCAGGAGGAGAAACCCTCGGTGCGCATGCAGGCCCGGATCAGCACCCGGGCCCCGAGGGCGGACTCGTCGCCCCCACGACCGACGGCCGCGATCCGCCCGCAGCAGTCCGCGCCCTGGATCAGCGGGAACGGGGTTGCCGCGTTCCAGCCCCCGTCCGGTCTCGTCGAGGCGTCCCCGACGACGTCCTCGGACGCATCGTTCGTTCCTGCCGTCACCGACGACGAGTACCAGCCGAGCCTGGTGTTGATCTCGGTGTTGTTCATGCCGGCCGCCAGGACGCGGACCAGCACCTCACCCTCGCCCGGCTCGGGGACGGGCACTCGGGAGAGCACGAGACGGTCGTAGCCGCCGACACCGGTGGTGACGACCGCCATCATGGTCCCGTCTGCGACGCGTGTCCGCGGGAGGGGTCGAGTCGTGGTCATCCCTCATCCTGGATCACGGTCGGTGCTGATGCCAACGAGCTGACGGTCGCGGTGTGCGTGCGGGCGGGCCGAGGCCGCGCTACCGGTTCGTGTTCACGAGGACGTCCGCGGCGTCCCCGCCGAAGCAGTTCCAGGTGGCCGGCAGGGGCCCGTTCTCGTCGACGTTCCAGTTGTTCGTGATGGTCAGGCACTCGAGGACCAGGTTCTCCGCCGTGACGTTCTTGTTGCGCTCCCGGTCCGCCTCGGCATCGATCCTGGCCTGCTCGAGACGGGACTGGGCGCGGTCCACGTTCGCCTCGGCCTCCACGACCCGGTTCAGCGCGTCCTGGGCGGTCTGGTCGAGCGCCGCCGGCGGCAGCGCCACGGAGTCCAGTTGCACCCCGTAGGGGGACAGGCGTTCGGTCAGGGCCTTCTCCACGGCCTCGCGCACCTCTTCCACCTTGCCCTCGGCGCGGGCCTCCGCGGGGGTGTAGGACGCCAGGACGGTCGCGACCGCCTCCCTGGCCGCCGGCTGGACGAGCATGCCGTCGACGTTCGCGAACTGCCGGTACCGGGACCACAGCTCCTGGGCCTGTTCTCCCGTGATGGTCCACTGCACGGTCATGTGCTGGGTGCCGGAGCCGCCGCCGGCGAAGGCGATCGGGGCGTCCATCTCCGAGCGCTGCAACTGGGTGGAGAAGGTCTCCACCTCGGCCCAGGGCGCCTTGATCTGCCATCCCGCCTGCAGGGTCCGGGAGTACTTGCCGAGGCTGGTCTCGATCCCCACTTCACGTGCGCCCACTCGGGCGAGAGTCGTCCCGGCCGTGACGAGCAGCAGGAGCACCAGGGCGCTGACGGCGGTGAGGCCGGCCGCCTTCCTCGTGGCGCTGGGGTGGACGTGCTCGCCGTCCGCGTCCTTCCGGACGGTCTCCTTCGGGGACATCATCCAGCCGGCGATCGAGATCACGGTGACAAGGGCCAGGACGATGGCCGTGACGATGTAGAACATGGCTTCCTGCTCTCCACTCCTCGGAGTTCTCGCCTCCCACCGCCCTCGGCGCGGCAGTTCACTTGTGTGAACAATGCCATGCCGCGACATCGTGGAGGCCGCAGACCCCGGGTGTCGGAGCACCGCTCTTTGGGGGACCGGGTGCGCAGGCGTCCGAGTCGTCGGCCGGTCCGTCCCGGCCCCGAGAAGGATCAGGCGAGGACCACGACGACGTAGATGCCCAGGGAACCGAGAACGACCGTGGCCGCAGCGAGGCCGAGCACCCCGTGCACGTCGGCGATGACGCGCTCGGCGGTGATCCCGCTGGAGCCGCGGGTGTAGCGGGCCCGTTGGGTCAGCCAGATCGCCGTGCCGGTGACGACGGCGAGGGCGAAGAGTGACAGGACGAACGGCCCGTGGTGGGAGATCCAGCGCAGGCAGACGGCAGCGGCGGTGATCAGTGCCAGCACCGTGCGCCCCCAGGCCAGTGCGGTCCGTTCGGGCTGGAGACCGGGGTCGTCGTGCGCCGGACGCGGTGTCCGGGTGCCCGGAGGCTGTCGGGAGGAGCCGTTCATCGGGCGGCCTCGATCAGGTCTGCAGGACGAACACGACCAGGGCCCCGGACGCGAGCGCCCCGCCGATGCCCAGCAGGGGGGTGATCAGCGGCAGCGGCAGTGGCGCCTTGCGCCGCAGGCTGCGTTCCACATCCACCCAGCGCCAGGCGGCGCCGCCGCTGATGAGCACCCCGAGCAGCAGCAGGACCACGGCCAGGAAGGTGCGCACCGGCTCGGGGAAGAGATCCTCGGTGAAGGCCTCCACCGCGATGCCGCCGGCCAGGAACGCCAGGGAGGTGCGGATCCAGGCCAGGAAGGTGCGTTCGTTGGCCAGGGTGAACCGCGGATCCGGTTCCGTCCCACCGCCCAGCACGCGCGCCGAGAGGCGGTTGCGGTCCGGTGCGGGCATGGACTCATCCATGGATCGCCCCCCTGACGGTCCCGGGGCGCCGTGCCGCACGGGACGTGCCCACCGTTGGGGTCGGGGCAGTGCTCCGGAGCATCAGTGCGTTCGGCTCAGTGGTGTCAGGCGCAGGGGCATGCGGGCGAAGCCGCGCAGCACGTTGTGGATCCACGGGCTCGGCTCGCCGGTGAGTTCGATCCGGTCCACGCGCCTGGCCAGCGCCTGCAGGACGAGCTCGATCTCGATCCGGGCGATGGGCTGCCCCACGCACTGGTGCAGGCCCATGCCGAAGGCCACGTGACCGGAGGCGCTGCGGTCGAGGTCGAAGACGTCGGCGTTCCCGCCCCACTTGCGGGGGTCCCGGTTGGCCGCGCCCATGAACAGCAGGATCTTCGAGTCCGCGGGGATCCGGACGCCTCCGATCTCGGTGTCGACCGTGGAGGTGCGGTGGAACATCTGGAACGGCGACTCGACGCGCAGCGCTTCGTCGACCGCGAACTTGGCCAGCTTCGGGTCGGCCTTGAGCTTCTCCCACTGCTCGGGGTGCCGGGCGAGGCTGTAGAGCGTGTTCCCGATGCCGAAGATCGTGGTGTCCACCCCCGCGGAGAGCAGGGCGCGCACCAGCAGGGTGGCCTGTTCAGGGGCGATGCGCCCCTCCTCGGCGACCTTCCAGATGTCGGCGCCCAGGCCGGTGATCGACAGGTTCTCACGGGCGCAGCTGTCCATGATCCACGCGGCGACCTTCTCGCCCTCGGTGAAGGCCTCGGCCCGGATCTCGTTGTCGGCGCCGAAGGCGTTGAAGGCCATCGCACCGTAGGGGAGCAGGTTCTCCCGGCCTCCCGGGCGTAGGCCCACCGCGTCGGGGAACACCTTCAGGGGGTAGGGCTCGGCGATGTCCTTGATGCCGTCGACGTCCCCCTGGGCCACCACCCGCTCGGCCAGTTCCTCCGCGAAGGGGGCGAACTGCTCCCGCAGCCGGCGCATGGTGGACGGGGAGATGACCCCGGCCAGGCCCCGGCGCATCACGGTGTGCGTGGGCGGGTCGGACTCCAGGATCGAGGGCGGGCGCCACTCGGGTTCCTTGCGGATGTCCTTGGGGCCGAGGCCACCGCTGGAGCAGTAGGACTCGAAGTCGGTGAGGATCTCGTAGACCCACTCGTAGCGGGTCACGGCGTAGCAGCCGTGCTTCTCCAGCCACACCACGGGTCCGGCTTCCCGGAGCTTCTCGTGCAGCGGGTAGGGATTCGAGATGTTCTCGACGGAGAAGGGATCGTCGGGCAAGGACACGGCCTCAGGCCTCGTGGCGGTGACAGTCATGGTGACTCCTGTGCTGGGTCGGTGGTTCAGAGTTCCAGGGTGAGCTTGCGGCACCCGGCGGCGGCGCGGGAGACGCAGATCATCATGGCGTCGCCCGAGTGCTTCTCCTCCTCGTTGAGGATGGCGTCCCGGTGCTCGACCTCCCCTGCCACCACGCGGGTCTCGCACGTGCCGCACACTCCCGCGCGGCAGGAGGAGAGCACACGCACTCCGTGCTCCTCCACCACGTCCAGGATGGTGCGGTCCGGGGGAACGGTGACGGTGGTGCCCGTATCGGTCAGCTCCACCTCGAAGGGCTCGGCGCTGGCCCCGGCGTCGAGGTTGGCCGCGACGAAGCGCTCCAGGTGCAGCGCACCGGGGGGCCAGCCCATGCAGTAGTCCTCGATCACGCGCAGCAGCGGTTCGGGTCCGCACGCGTAGACCAGCATCTTCGCTCGCGGCAGGGCCAGTAGACCCTCGAGATCGATGCGCCCCACCTCGTCCTCCGGGTAGAGGAGGACGCGGTCCCCGTAGGCGGCCACGAGCTCGTCCGCGAAGGCCATCGAGGCCCGGCTGCGTCCGCCGTAGGCCAGGCGCCACTCGCGGCCGGCGGCTTCCGCGGCCTCGATCATCGGCAGGATCGGAGTGATGCCGATGCCGCCGGCCACGAACAGGTACTTCCGGGAGTCGACGTAGGGGAAGTTGTTGCGGGGCCCGTTGATGTGGACCGTGTCGCCCTCGGCCAGGCTCTCGTGCACGTAGGCGGAACCACCACGGGAATCGCGGGTGCGCAGCACCGACACCTGGATCCGGCTGCGGTCGGCCAGGGGCGAGCACAGGGAGTACTGGCGCATGTGGTGGGGCAGGATCAGATCGATGTGCGAGCCCGGCTCCCACTGCGGGAAGTCGGAACCGTCGGGCATGCGCAGGGTCACCCGGCGAACGCCCTCGGCCACGGTCTCGAGCCGGTCGACGAGGACTTCCTCGACCTCGTGCCGGTAGCCGTTCGTGGTCTGGTTCCCGACGGCGGGGGTGGGAACGGTGTTCACGGTGGTCATGGTTCCTCCACTCAGGCGGTCACGGACAAGGATGCGGCCACAGCGCGGTGAGCGCTCAGGCCGCCGTCGACGCACACGTCGGTGCCGTTGATCCAGGCGGCCTCCGGGCTGACGAGGAAGCCGATGGCCTGTGCGATGTCGTCCGGCTGCCCTGCGCGGCCCAGCAGGGCGACGGCGCCCTCGACCTTGTCGCGGCCGTGGTCCATCTTGAAGTCCTCCAGGATGGGGGTCTGGACGGGGCCGGGGCTGACCGAGACGACGCGCGCCCTCCCCAGGGAGGAGGCGGCGGCCTCCAGGCTCAACCAGCGGACACACTCCTTCGAGAACCGGTAGGAGTTCCCCGTGACCTCAGGGTCCGCACCGGCCAGGTCCAGGGCCGTCTCCCGGTGCTCGACGGACGTGAACGCGACGATCTGCTCGCGGCGCTCGGTCCAGCCACTGGCCACGTTGGAGGCCAGGTTGACGACCACGCCGCCCTGGACGAGCTTGGGCAGCAGAGCCCGGGTCAGATCCCGGACGCCGAAGACGTTGACGGACAGCACCAGACGCCAGGGGGCTGTGCCGGGAACGCCGGCGATGTTGAGCAGCCCGTTGATACCCTCCGGGATCCGTCCGGCGGCCGCGGCCACCCCCTCGGCCGTGGAGAGGTCCGCCTGGACGAAGGCCCCCGGGAACTCCGCGGGCGTGTTGCGGTCCACGCCGATCACCTCCGCGCCGGCATCGCGCAGGAGAGCTGCGGTGGCAGCACCGATGCCGGAGGCGGCGCCGGTGACGACGAATGTCTGTCCGTCGAGGGTCATGGACGTGGTCCTTCCAGAAGAGTGGCCCCTGCACGCTCGAATGGATCCTCCGCGTGCGGTTCGGCTGGTTCGACTCCACTATGTGGCCTGGCGTACTCCCGGTTCATCTCTCCTTTTCACTGGGTGGAAGATGGCGTGTGTCCGGTCACAGGCGAGCTCGAAGCTGGGAACAGGGGAAGTCCGCCCACCGGTCGGTGGGCGCTTCCGGAGCATGAGCGACAAGGAGATCCGGTGCCTGCCACCTACGAAGTCATCGACCCGGCCACGCTGGACACGGTCGGAGAAGTTCCGCTGCACCAGCCTGAGGACGTCGAGCGGGCGATTGCCGCCGCGGCCGCGGTCGCCCGCCACTGGGCCGCGGACCGTGAAGTCCGCCGGACGGCGCTGCGCCGGGCCTCCGAGGCGGTGCTGGCCGAGGCCGAGGGCCTCGGCCGGATCCTCTCGCTGGAGCAGGGCAAGGTCTGGGCCGAGGCCACCCAGGAGTTCAAGGTCGCGGCCGGGCTGCTGCGCCACTACGCCGACCTCGACTGGGACCTGGTCGAGACGCTGCCCGTCCGCGGCGACCGCTCCGTCCAGGTCCAGTACGCCCCCGTGGGACTGGTGGGCGCCATCACGCCCTGGAACTTCCCGATCTCCCTGCTGGCGGTGAAGCTGGCCCCGGCGCTGGTGGCCGGGTGCACCGTGATCGCCAAGCCGTCCCCGTCCACCCCGATGTCCACCCGCGCGCTGGCCGAGGTGCTCAACCGGTTCCTGCCCGAGAACGTGCTGCAGGTCGTCACCGGCCGCGGTGTCCTCTCCAGGGCGCTGTCCGAGATGCCGGGCGTGCGGAAGATCTCGTTCACCGGGTCCACGGAGATCGGGGCCGCCATCATGGCCCAGGCCGCACCGACCGTGAAGAAGGTGACGCTGGAGCTGGGCGGCAACGATCCGGCGATCGTGCTGCCGGATGCGGACCTCGAGTTCACGGCCGCCCGGATCGCCGGCTCCGCCTTCCGCAACGCCGGCCAGGTGTGCATGGCGGTCAAGCGGGTCTACGTCCCGCGGGACCGGTCGGCGGCGCTGACGGAGGCCCTGGTGGAAGCCGTCTCCGCGCTGCGGATCGGCCACGGCGTGGCCGAGGGCACCACCATGGGGCCGATGCACACCAGCGGACAGCAGCAGCTGGTGAAGGACTACGTGGCGCGGGCCGTGGCCGAGGGCGGGCGCATCGCCCACGGCGGGGAGCACGGCACGGACCTGCCGGGGCACTTCCTGGAGCCGACCGTCGTCGCCGACGCCCCGCACCACACGGATCTGGTGGCGTGCGAGCAGTTCGGTGCGGCGCTGCCGGTCGTGGCCTATGACGACCTGGACGCCACCGTGGAGGAGCTCAACGCCCAGGAGTTCGGCCTGGGCGCCTCGGTCTGGTCCCCGGACCTGGAGCGGGCCCACGAGGTGGCTGCCCGGCTGGAGGTCGGCACGGCGTGGATCAACCAGCACACCGTCGTGGAGCTGGACGCCCCGTTCGGAGGGTGGAAGGGCTCCGGGCTGGGGCGTGAGCGCGGCCGGTGGGGGCTGGGGGAGTACCTGGAGCCCCGCACCGTCAACGCCCGTCCGCACACCGGCTGACGCCGGCGGCACGGACGGCGAAGGGGCCCCGCACCGGGAACGGTGCGGGGCCCCTTCGCCGTCCGGACGAGCCGCTCAGGCCTCGATGCCCAGGCGGAGTCGCTGCTTCTGCTGGTTGACGGACGCCAGGGCGAGCACGCCGAAGGCCACCAGCAGGATGGCGGTGACCTGGAAGGCCAGCCGGTACCCGTCGGCCGGTGTGGCGGCTCCGCCGATCAGGAAGCCGCCGACGGCCGGGGCGAACACGCCGCCGGTGGTGAGCACGGCGTTGGCCACGTTGAGGTGCCCACCGCGCTGGGAGATCGTGGTCAGCTCGCCCACGATGAGGTAGGTGATGGCGAACATGGCCGGGGCGGTGCCGAACCCGATGCTCATCAGGGCCACCCCGAGGACCGGCGATGAGACGAACGTGGAGGCCAGCAGGGCGGTGCCGGCACCGGCCCCGGCCAGGCCCAGGGTCCACCCGCGCGAACGCCGGCTGGGCACGCCCCGCTGATCCATCCGCTGGATCAGGATGCTCAGACCGATCGTGGCGATGACGCCCCACGCCGCAGGCAGGGCGATGAGGGAGCCGGCCTGCTGCCCGCTGAAGCCCATGACGTTCTGGAAGTACGCCGGGCCCCAGGACATGGCCAGCGTGAAGGTCCAGTAGGCGAAGAACGATGCCATGACGGCGAAGATCCAGGTCGGGTTCATGATGCTGCGGAAGAAGGGGACCTTCTCCTCGTTGACCCGAGAGGCCCCGGGGGCGGAGACGGCGATCTCGGTGCCCTCGATCTCGCGCTCGGCCGCCAGAGAGGTGTAAGGCCCTTCCTTGCCGAGGACCATCCAGGCCGCGCACCACAGCACCCCGACCACGGCCAGGACGACGAACGCCGTGCGCCATCCGTGCTGGGCGATGACCCAGGCGAGCACCGGGGCGAAGGCCACGATGCCCAGCGTCACTCCGGAGGAAGCCACCGCGGCCGGGGTCGCCCCCTTCTTCGAGGGGAACCACTTGTAGACCGCGTGCATGAGCACCGGGGCGAGCGGGCCCTCACCGGCGCCCAGCGCCAGCCGGGACACCCACAGTGCCGGCAGGGTGGCGAAGACCACGACCGGCATCACCGACAGCGACCAGATCAGGCACAGCACCAGCAGGATGGTCTTCGCCCGGAACTTGTTGGCCAGCGGGGCCGCCACCAGCTGTGCCAGCCCGAAGGTGAGGAACATGGCACTGGCGACCAGCCCGAACTGTTCCGGGGTGATGTCCAGCTCCTCCATCAACGGCACCGCGGCCAGGCCCAGAACGGCCTTGTCGGCCCAGCTGAGCATCATGAGGAACAGCAGCAGGAAGGTCAGCATCCAGGCGTAGCGGGAGCGCTTCCTGCTGCTCCAGTGGTGCGGGTCCTTGGGGTCGATGCCCGATCCCGGCGGAACAGGCTGAGCGGATTGGGGTACGGCTGTGGTGGTCATGGCGGTGGGCTCCCGTCGTGCACCCTCGAAAGAGTGCGGGCCGTGGTGAAGTGTCTCAGCGAATCTAGGAGCCTGTGAACTGGAGCACATAGGACGTTTTCCGGCCAGTGAAAATCACGCGTTCTCCCGACCGGGAGGCGCGGGCAGAGTAGGAGCACTTCACCCGCCTGCCCGTGCAGGCCGCGCCCGATCGGAAGGCCCTCCCATGACTGACCGCGTTGCCCTCGCCGCCCCCCTCGACCAGGCCCGCGGGCTGCACGTGGTCACGCTCGGGACCGCCGCCGGCCCCGCGATCCGCTCCGAGTGTCCTGGGATCGCGACCGCCATCGTCGTCGACGGCCGGTTCTACCTCGTGGACTTCGGTCTCGGAGTCACCCGGGCCGCCCATGCGGCGGGTCTGCGCGGGGAGAACCTGAAGGCCTGCTTCGTGACCCACCTGCACTCGGACCACGTGGCCGAGATCCCCGCCTTCCTGCTGTGGAACTGGGGCCGGCCGGTGCAGGGCTTCACCGAACCGGTGCAGCTCCTGGGTCCCGGCCCGGCCGACCCCCGCGCCGGAGGGGTCGGCGTCGCGGGTCTGGTGGAGCACGTGCTGCGGGCCTACTCCTACGACATCGACGTCCGGATCGTCGACGAGGGGCGTCCGCCTCTGTACGACCTCGTGCAGGTCGAGGAGATCGGGCTGCCGGCCTCCGCGGCGGGGGCCGACGGGGAGCACACCCCCCGGATGGACCCGTTCCTGGTCTACGAGGACGAGGTCGTGCGGGTGAGCGCCATTCTCGTGGAGCACCCGCCGATCTTCCCGGCCTTCGCCTTCCGCTTCGACACCGCCTACGGATCGGTGGTGGTCTCGGGGGACACGACGGAGTGCCTCAACACGTCCACCCTGGCCGGCGGGGCGGACCTGCTGGTGCACGAGGCCGTCAACCTCGACTTCTACCGGGCACGGGATTTTGGATCGGAGTTCCTCAACCACCAGGAGATCTCGCACACCACTCCCGCCGGGGTGGGCCGAGTCGCTGCCCGGGCCGGGGTTGCCAGGGTCGTGCTGTCCCATCTGGCCGGTGTCGCCACCGACGCGGAGTGGACCGCCGGTGTCGCAGCCGAGTACGCCGGACCGGTCAGCGTGGCACGTCCCGGTGAGGTCTACGCCGTCGTTCCCGCGGAAGCCCCCGCAGGCAGTCACGCCTGACCCGGCGAGCGGGAAGGTCAGGCGGGGACTCCTAGTGAACGGGTGATCGCCGCGGAGGCCACCTGCAGCGCCGGAACGATGCGCTGAGAGTCCTTGATCCTCGCCAGGGTGACGATGCCCAGAGCGGCGATCACCTCGCCTTCGACGTCCCGGATCGGCACCGCGAGCCCGTGCGCGCCGAGGGAGTGCTCCCCGTCGGTCGTGGCATACCCGCGTCCCCGCACCGCGGCCATCTCCTGCTCCAGCCGAGGCATGTCCACGATGCTGCGCGAGGTCTCCCGCACGAGCGCCTGGGTGCAGGTCTCCCACAGCTCGGCGGACCCGTAGGCCAGCAGCACTTTCCCGCCGGCGCTGGTGTGCAACGGCAGCTTGTCGCCGGGGCGGGCGATCGGGGAGCCGACATGAGTGCCCGCGATCCGATCCAGCAGCAGCGCCTCCGTCCCGTCCAGCACGAAGAGGTTGACCACCTGGCGCGTGGCGAAGAGGACATCCTGCATGTAGGGAGCCGCCACCTGACGGAGCCCTCGTTGGATCGGGGCGAGCATCCCCAGCTTGGCCAGGCGGGGACCCACCGTGTACGTGCCGTCCGGCTGACGGCTCACCGCCCCCCACCCCGACAGCTCCTTCAGGAGCCGGTGGCAGGTGGCCACCGGAATCCCGCTGCGCCGGGAGATCTGGGACAGGCTCTGTCTGGTGTGTGTGGGATCGAAGGACCCCATGACCTCCAGGACCCGGGAAGCAACGGAACGCCCCGGGGTGGTCGCGTTGCCGGCCATGATCTCCTCTTCCACTGGGTGGAAATCTGAAAATACTCCACTGCGGTTCCTCCGCACAATGAGCGGTATGGACCTGCAGACCGTCACCGACGCCGTGGCCGCCGTGGCGGTCCCGCTCTTCGCGGTCACCAGCATGGTCGCCGTGGGTCTGGGGCACACGGTCCGGCAGTTCCTCACACCCCTCCGAGATGCTCGTCTGGTGCTGGCGGGGCTGGCGGCCAACTTCGTGATCGCTCCGGCCGTGGCCTTCGCCGTCATCACGGTCTTCGGCATCCCGCAGGAGGCCCGCATCGGTCTGATGGTCCTGGCCTGCGCCGCGGGGGCGCCCTTCGTGCTCAAACTGTCGAAGCTCGCGCGTGCGGACATGGCCGTGTCCTCGTCGTTGCTGGCGGTCATGCTGCTGGCCACCATCGGGTACATGCCCGTCGCGCTGCCCGTGCTGCTCCCCGGAGTCGAGGTCGCTCCTGGAGCCATCGCCGCAGTGCTGCTGCTGACCATGTTCCTGCCCCTGGTCGGGGCGGTGCTGCTGCGCCAGTTCACCCCGACGGCTGCGGGCCTGGCCCAGCGACCCGTCGGGCGGTTGAGCCTCGTCGCCATGGTCGTGATGCTGGCCAACCAGTTCCTCGCCGACCACCGCGAGCTGGCCGGGCTGGTCGGCACCGGAACCATCGCGGCGATCCTGGCGTTCATCGCCCTGAACTTCGGCCTCGGATGGATCCTGGGAGCGTGGAGGGCAGGAACCGGGGTCGTACTGGGCATCTCGGCGTCCCAGCGCAACATGGGCGCTGCCACCGTGGTGGTGGTCGCCAACTTCGAGGACTCCCTGGCCGTGCCCACGGTGGTGCTCGCCGGCTTCCTCGCCCTGATCGTGCTCATCCCCGTGGCCCGATGGCTCGGGCGCGGCCCCCGCCCGCAGATCGGCAGGGCACTCCCCGCGCACTGATCCATCGGTCCGCCCCGGTCAACACGCCGGTCATCACCACGCTGGGCCGGCCGAGGCGGTTCAGGCGCTCGTCCGGGTGAAGGTCACGTGGGTGACTCCACGGGGCGAGGAGGTGGCCTCGACCCGGTAGTCCGCCTCCAGGCCCTCGAGTCCCTCCCACAGGCGCACGCCGCGGCCCAGCAGGATCGGGACCACCACCACGTGCAGGTGGTCGACGAGCCCGGCCGCCAGGAAGTCGCGGACCGTGGTGGGGCCCCCACCGATGCGCACGTCCTGGCCGTCGGCGGCCGTGCGCGCCGTGTCGAGCGCCTCTGCGGGCGAGGCGTCGATGAAGTGGAACACGGTGCCGCCCTCCATCTCGATCGAGGGGCGCGGGGAATGGGTGAGGACGAAGACGGGCGTGTGGAACGGCGGGTTGGGGCCCCACCAGCCCTCCCACCCCGGGTCCTCGTGCCACCCGTGAGGACCGAACTTCCCCGCCCCCATGATCTCGGCGCCGATCCCCACACCGTGCAGCTGGGCGAAGGCGTCGTCCACGCCACCGCTGCCGCCGGGATCCCACCACCGGGTGGCGATCATCCATTCGTGCAGCCTCTGTCCGGCGTGCCCGAAGGGGGCGTCCTGGCTCAGACCTTCACCGGTGCCGAAGCCGTCGAGGGAGATGGAGAAGTTGTGGACGCGGGCCCGTGACATGGCTCGTGCTCCTTCGCACTCGGCGACTCCGTCGTCCCACGATGATGACTGCTCGGCGCGCCCGGGGAAAGAGCCGCCTGTGGCCGCCGCCGGTGCTCATCGCCTGACGGCGGACCCTCGCGTGCTGTCCCTCGTGCCCCGACCGGTCAGGCCTGCTGTCCGCGCCGCGGCCCGCGTCCGGCCCGGAGCCGGACGGTTCCCGCCAGCAGCAGGCATGCGCCCGCCAGGGTGCCCGCGAACCAGTGGACGGACGAGGGGACGCCCACCGCGCCGGCCAGGACCCCGAGGCCCAGGACCGGCACGGCACTGCCCAGATAGGTCACGACGTAGACCGCGCTGACCACCCGGGCGTTGTCGGCAGCCGGAACGGCCACGGACAGCTCGTTGAACGCCGTGCGGAACGCGACGCCCTGGGCCGCCCCGGCGAACAGGGCGGCGAGGAGCAGCAGCGGCAGGCTGGCCAGCGCGCCCGCCACCCCGATCAGCGCCGTGCCCAGGGCCATCCCCACCAGCGCCCCGGGCAGGGCCCGGACGCGGGGGCGTCCCACCAGCTGCGCCGCGGCGGACCCGACGAGCACGAGGGCCGCCAGCGCCCCGATCCCGGCCGGGGAGCTCACCCCCAGCGTTCGGGCGAAGTAGCCCGGAGCCAGCGAGAGGCTGAAGCCGAAGAGCGCAAAGCTGAGGAAACCGACCGCGGCCGCCTGCTGGAACCGCGTGCGGACCCCGGGCGGCAGGCAGAGACGGCGCGGCCGCAGAGCCTCGAAGGCCGCCGATCCCGGGGCCGGGGCGATGGCCGGCCTGGCGTGCAGCGTCCACAGCGGCACCAGGACGGCGACCAGCATGGTGCAGTGGACGGCGAAGGGAGTCGTCGTCGGGTGGGGCAGCTGCCCCAGGGCCCCGCCCAGGAGGGGGCCCGCCGCCACTCCGCCCGCCGACGCCAGGAGGGTGAAGCGGCCGGCCCACTCCGGGCGGTGGGGCAGGAGCTCCCGGAGCGCCGCGCTGCTGGCGCCGGTCACCATCGCGACGGCTGCGCCCTGCAGGACCCGGCCGGCCACGAGACCGGCGAGACCCCCGGCGGTCGCGAAGACGATCTCACCAACCAGTCCCACGAGGACCGACAGCACCAGGGCAGTGCGCCGCCCGATGTGGTCCGACCAGTGCCCGTAGAGAACGAGCCCGGCAATGAGGGCCAGGACGTAGGAGGAGAACGCCACCGTCACCTCGAAGGGGCCGAGCCCCAGGCGCTCCTGCAGCGCGGGGTACAGCGGGGTGGCCAGGTTGGCGCCCACCAGCAGCAGTGCCGTCGTGGACATGGTCAGCACCAGGCGGGAGCGCGATCCCGCGTTCCATCCCCGGCCTGCGTCGCCGGCGCCGGAGCGCATGGTCAGCTCGTTGAACACGGTCATCGCGGGCCTTCCGGTGGGATCGGCGATTGCGGGCTGTGCCGTGGGCGGCCGGCGCAGTGTGCTCACGCAGTCTGCCGGAGACTGAGTCCGGCACCACCGAGATGCTTGCGGAACTGATCACGCTGATCAAAAATTCGAGGCGGACCACTGACAGGGAGACCACCGTGACCACACTGGACGCCGTCGACATCGGGCTGCTGCTGCACCTCCTGCGGTACCCCCGGGCGCAGATCGGGGAGGTGGCGGCCGCACTCGGGGTCGCCCGCAACACCGTGGTCTCGCGGATGCGCCGGCTCGAGCGCCGGGAGGTGCTGCGCTCCGGCGGTCGAGACGTCGACCTGGCCTCCGTGGGCTTCGACGTCCTGGCGTTCCTCACCCTCGAGGTCACCCACCGGGAGCTCGACGNCGCAACACCGTGGTCTCGCGGATGCGCCGGCTCGAGCGCCGGGAGGTGCTGCGCTCCGGCGGTCGAGACGTCGACCTGGCCTCCGTGGGCTTCGACGTCCTGGCGTTCCTCACCCTCGAGGTCACCCACCGGGAGCT
This sequence comes from Kocuria sp. UCD-OTCP, assembly GCF_000349605.1. NCBI lineage: Bacteria > Bacillati > Actinomycetota > Actinomycetes > Micrococcales > Micrococcaceae > Kocuria > Kocuria sp. UCD-OTCP. The sequence goes on along the minus strand of NZ_AOSQ01000034.1, from coordinate 44,529 downwards.
CGACGCCGTCGTCACCGCCCTGCGCGGCATCGACAACGTCCTGGAGGTGCACGAGATCTCGGGGCGCGGGGACGTCTGGTGCCGGGTGGCGGCGCGGGAGACCCGTGATCTGCACGCCGTCCTGCGTTCGATCCTGCGGATCCGGGGAGTCCTCCGCGCCGAGACGTCCCTGGCCCTCAGCGAGCAGATCCCCTACCGCGTCCAGCCCCTCCTGCGAACGCTGACGAAGGGCGACTCCACGTCAGCGTGAGGGCCGCTCCCCGGCGCGCTCTCGCGCTTCGCGCGCCCTGATGCGTCGACATATTTCGCCGGGCGGTTCCGGTCCGTGGTCCGGGTCGCTAGTCTCAGGTCCACCTGCGGGCAGAGGCGAATCCCCCACCAGCGCGCCGTCTGCGACTCCCGGACTCCTCGGCGTCCACCGGCGCGCCCGGTTCCATCGGGCAGCCGGGATCCGCGGGCCCCGCGACGGTCCTGGGGGTCCGGGAAGCGGGGCACTCCACCGGAAGTGTCACGCCCCGCGGGGACGGACACCGACCGGGCACAGCACGACACCACCGAGCACACCACTACGACGAAGTAGGGAAGCGCGATGACCACCACGACCGGCATCCACTCCGGATCGACACCGCCGGCACCGCAGACGATCGGTACCGGCGTCCGAGGGTTCCAGGTCCTGCCCCGGGAGCAGACCCGGCCCGGCGCCGCACCGGCCGGAAGCGCCGGGCGACCCCCCGGCCGCGGGAGTTCCGAGTGGGAACGCCCCGAGGACGACGAGGAGGTCATCACCGCGGTGCTGGCCGCCGTCAGCCACCGCTCCTCCCGGGAACGCCCCGAGGACGACGAGGTGGTCCTCACCTACACGAGCGAGCCCGCCTGCCGGCACGTGGGGTGAGCCCTCGGACCGGGCGGAGCGACCGGTGGGTGCTCAGGCGGTGCGCCGGAGCGCGAGGACCGTCGTGTCGTCATCGGCGCCGGAGGTGCCGGCGTAGTCGCTGCACAGCATCACGAGCTCTTCGGCGGTGCCGGCCAGCGTGTTGAGGGCTGCGGCGGTCGCGACGGCCGCCTCGAGGTCGTCGAAGAAGTCCAGGTAGCCGTCGGAGACCACCAGCAGGGTCTGTCCGGGCAGCAGCGTGGTGGTGTGCACGTCCCAGATCCACCCGGCCACGACCCCCAGGGGCGGGCCCGAGGAGATCAGCCGACGGTGGGCACCGTCCGGGGACAGGACCAGCGCCAGGCCGTGGCCGGCGTCGATGTAGCTCATCTCCCCTGTCCCGGTGTGCACCCGGGCGATGAAGGCGGTGATGAACGCCCCCGCCTCCTCCAGCAGCGGGGTCAGCGCCCCGGCCGCGCGCTTCATGGCCTCCGCAGGGGGGTTGTACTGGAACGTCCCGCGCAGCACGGCGCGCGCGGAGGCGGACAGCAGGGCCGCGGGGATGCCCTTGCCCATCACGTCGGTGACCATCGCCTGCACCTCGTCGCCCAGGACCATCCAGTCGTAGAAGTCCCCGCCGATGGACCGCGCCGGCAGGCACCGGCCGGCGGCCTCGACCACGGGGGTGACCAGCCCGGTGCGGGGCATGAGCATCTGCTGGATCTGTTCGGCCCGGTCCAGCTCCATCTGGGCCGCGAGCTCGCGCTCCACCCACCCGGCCATCTCCGCGAGGATGCGCCGCTCCCGCTCGTCCAGCTCGCGCGGGACGCTGTCGACCAGGCACAGGGACCCGACCGGCTCACCGCCGGGGGCGTGCAGCGGGTGGCCGGCGTAGAAGCGCACCGGGTCGTCCCCGCTGACGAACGAGCTGCCGGCGAAGCACTGCTCGGTCATCGCGTCGGCGACGATCAGCGGGGCGTCCCGGTCGACCGTGCGCGCGCACAGCGAGTCGGCGCGGGTGGCGTGGACGAGCCCGTCCAGTCCCGCCTCGGCCTTGGTGAACTGCCGGTCGGCGTCGATGAGGTTCACGGCCGCGGCCTTCACCCCGAAGACGTCCTGGGCGATGCGCACCACACGGTCGTAGCGCTCCTCCCGGGGGGTGTCCAGGATCTTCAGGGCGTGCAGGGCATCGACCCGGGCGGCCTCCGTGCGGGCCGTGTGCGTTTGCATGCCACCAGGCTATCGGGGTGGGGACCGGCGACGACCGCCGGCACCCCCCCCCGGAGGGTCTGCCCCTAGGCTGGGCGGGTGAACGCACCGACAGCCGTCGCACGGGCCGAGCGCCACCAGGTGGCGGTGTACCTGGTGACCATCGCGGCCGCGGTCCTCGTGGGCTGGACGGTGCCCGGCGCGCCGGCGCTCGCCCCGGCCATCACCCCGGTCCTGGGGCTGCTGCTGTTCGCCACGTTCCTGGCCGTCCCGTTCGCCGCACTGGGCCGGGCCTTCGCGGATCTCCGCTTCCTCGCGGCGCTGCTGGTGGTGAACTTCCTGGTCGTCCCGGTCGTGGTCCTCGGGCTGTCCCGGCCGGTCGCCGGGCACGAGGCCCTGCTGCTGGGCGTGCTGCTCGTGCTGCTGGCCCCCTGCGTGGACTACGTCATCGTCTTCACCGGCCTCGCCGGGGGCGCCGCCGACCGGCTGTTGGCGGCCGCCCCGCTGCTGATGCTCGCGCAGATGCTGCTCCTGCCTGCCTACCTGCTGCTCCTCGCCGGCCCGGAGGCGGTGGCCCTGGTGGAGCTGGGCCCCTTCGTGGAGGCGTTCGTGCTCCTGATCCTGCTGCCCCTGGCCGCGGCGGCGGCCGTGCAGCGGGCGGCGTCCCGCTCCGCCGCGGCCCGGCGGCTGGAGTCCGCGACGGGCGCGGCGATGGTGCCCCTCATGGCGCTGACCCTGTTCACCGTGATCGCCTCGCAGGTGCGCGGGGTGGGGGAGCAGCTGCCCCACCTCGCGGCGGTCGTGCCGCTCTACGCCGGCTTCCTGGTGCTCATGGTCCCGATCGGGATCCTGGCCGCCCGCCTGGCCCGCCTGGACGTGCCGGTCTCCCGGGCCCTGGTCTTCGGCGGGGTCACCCGCAACTCCCTCGTAGTGCTCCCCCTGGCCCTGGCGCTGCCGGAGCGGCTCGCGCTGACGCCGTTCGTCGTCGTCACCCAGACCCTGGTCGAGCTGGTGGGGATGGTGGTGCTGGTGCGGCTGGTCCCCGCGCTGGTGCGGGACCGCGATCCACGACACAGTGGGGGCACCACCTCGTCCCACCGAAAGGCACCCCGCCCATGACGCAGCGCCTCCGCCCCGCCACCCAGGCCCTCCGACTGTGGGGTCCGCGCCAGTGGGGCGTCGCGGTGCTCGCGGGGCTCGCCACCGCCCTGGTCCTGGGGCTCGCCACCGTGCTCATCCCCAACGGCGTCTTCAGCCGCGAGATCCCGCCCGTGTGGTGGAACTACCCCGTCTGGCTCGCCACCTCGGCGCTCACCGGTGTCCTCGTGGCCTCCTACGTGTCCCCCGTGGCCGGCGGCACCCCGCTTCCAGGGGACGACGACGTCGCCGCGGCCACCGTGGCCCGGGCCGTGGAGTCCGGCGAGCGCCGCAGCGCCCGGCTGGGCGCGGTCGGCACGTTCGCCGCCTGGTTCGCCGTGGGCTGCCCGGTCTGCAACAAGCTCGCGCTGCTGGCCCTCGGCTCCACCGGGGCCCTGACGTGGTTCGCGCCCGTCCAGCCCTGGCTGGGGGTGCTGGCGCTCGCCCTGAGCGCGTTCGCCGTGGTCCACCGCCTCGCCGGGCAGATGGCGTGCCCCGTGAACCTGCCGGTCTCCACCACGCGCAACGCGGTGGTCCCGGCCGCCGCCGAGGCGCCGGAGGGCCGGTAGGAGGGGTCGCAGCGGCGGTCCTCCCCGCGGCTTGACGGGAGCCTTTCCCCGGACCACCCCTCGTGCGACGCGCCCCGGGTTCATAGACTGGCCCTCCGCGCCGCGGACCGCAGTTCAGCAGTCGAACACCGTCAGCAGTCCACCGAAGAAGGGACCTCCCCATGACCGACCAGGACAACGGCACCGCCAAGGTGCGCCAGCTCATCAAGGACACCCGGATCGCCATGCTCACCCACGCGGACGAGCACGGGAACCTGATCTCCAAGCCGATGGCCACGCAGGACGTGGACTTCGACGGCACCGTGTACTTCATCGCCGAGCGCACCTCGGACCAGGTCCAGGACCTGCAGCAGCGGCCGGCCGTGAACGTCGCCTACGCCGGGGACGGCGCCTGGGTCTCGCTGACCGGGACGGCGCTGGTGCTCAACGACGAGGCCAAGCTCAAGGAGCTGTGGGACAGCTTCACCGGCTCCTGGCTCGAGGGCGGGCCGGAGAACCCGAACAACATCCTCATCGAGGTCACCGGCCGCTCCGCCGAGTACTGGGACACCCCCGGCGGCGGCAAGGTCACCCAGGTGGCCAACCTCGTGAAGTCCAAGGTCACCGGCGACACGATCAAGGGCGACAAGGGCGTCGTCGACCTCTGACGCCGGCCGGGGCCGTCCGCTCCGCCCGGACCGGACGGTCCCGCTCCCGGGCGTGTCCCGGGGTGCGTTGGTAGGATCCGGGCATGAACACTTCTCTGGTCCGCCCCCGCAACGGCAAGCTCATCGCCGGCGTCTGCGCGGCCCTGGCGGCCCGCTTCGGACTGCCGAAGTTCCTCCTGCGGCTGGGCTTCATCGTCTTCGGCCTGGTGGGCGTGGGGGAGCTGGTCTACATCGCCCTGTGGATCATCATCCCCAAGGAGGCCTGAGCCTCACCCCTGCTCCTCCGGCCCCGCGTGCGGGTCGGTGATTTCGCGCAGTGCTGTGAGCGCCTCGCGCAACTGGCGCATCCTCCGTTCGCCCAGGTGCGCACTCCACTCCGCCTCGATCCGGGCCTCTTCCGCGCGGGCGATCGGCACGAGCTCCGTCCCCCGGCCCGCGATCCGCACCAGCCGGGCCCGGGCGTCGCGGGGGTCGACCGTGCGCTCCACGTAGCCCGCGCGCTCGAGCCGGTCCACCAGCACCGTGGCCGTCTGCTTGGCCACCTGCGCCTGCTCGGCCAGCTCGGACAGGCGGGTCCCGTCCGGGCCGATCCGCGCCAGGATGCGCGCCTGCGGCACGGTGAGGTCCGTGTAGCCGGCCCGACGCACCGCCTCCACGATCCGGTTCTCCGCCGAGCGGTGCGCGATGAACATGAGCACCCCGATGCTGAGCTGTCCTGTCATGCTCGCCCCTCGAAATAGTCCTATGAACGAACTATAATCGGGTCACCCGGAGGACACGAGGGGCTCGGTGGCGGCCCCGTCCGCGGGCGAGGAGGCAGGACCATGAGCACGGTCCGGAAGAACAGCACGACCGGCCCGATGGGCGACGACGACGTCTGGGCCGTGATCGACCTTCAGCGCCGGCGCACGGCGGACCTGCTCGCCGGGCTCTCCGGGGAGCAGTGGGACCACCCGTCGCTGTGCGAGGGATGGACGGTGCGGGACGTCGCCGCCCACCTGACGCTGCAGCAGCTGGGCCTCGGCGCCGCGCTGCTGTCCGCGCTGCGGCACCCGGGCGGTCTCAACCACGTCATCCTCGAGTCCGCCCGTGACCGCGCCCACCGTCCGGCGGACCGCCTGGTCGCGGGCATCCGCGCCACGGTGGGCTCCCGGCGGCACAACGTGGGTGTGACGAGCCTCGAGACGCTGACCGACATCCTGGTGCACGGCCAGGACATCGCCGTGCCGCTGGGCCTCGAGCTCGAGATGCCCCCGGAGGCCGCGGCCGTCGCCGCGGAGCGCGTGCGGTCCACCGGGAGCACGCGCACGGCGCGGGTGTTCCGGCACCTGCCGCTGGAGGGCTTCCGGTTCTTCGCCACCGACGTCTCCTGGGTCGCGGGCGAGGGCCCCGAGATCCGGGGACCGGCCGCCGCGCTGCTGCTCCTGCTCACGGGCCGCCGCGCCGGGCTGGACCGGCTGGCGGGAGACGGAGCCGAGATGCTGCGGCGCCGGCTCGCGCCCGCGTGACTCCTGGGCCCACGCGGCTCCAGGGCCCCCGGGCGGGGCGCTCGACAGCTCAGGCCGTAGGGCGGGTGGAGTCCCGGACGACGAGCTCGGGCTGGAAGCTCACGTGACGGTGGTGGTGGCCGGGGTCGGTGATCTCGTCCTCCAGCAGCTCCACGGCCGTGCGCCCGATCAGCTGCGCGGGCTGGCGGATCGAGGAGAGCGGGACGATCGCCGAGGTCGCGAAGTCGATGTCGTCGTAGCCGATGAGCGCGATGTCCTCGGGCACCCGGACGCGGTGGGTGAACGCGAAGGCCTGCAGCAGCCCGAGCGCCAGCAGGTCGTTGGCGGCGAACACGGCCTCGGGGCGGCGCCCCGGGGGGAGCTCGAGGATCTGCTCGCCGACCCGGCGTCCCTCCAGCACCGTCAGGGCGGTGGTGCCGAAGGACTCCAGGGACGCACCGGGCACGGCCTCGACCGCCCGCTGCGCCCCCGCCCGGCGGTCGCGGACCTGGTGCAGGGAGTCGGGGCCGCCCACGTAGGCGATCCGCCGGCGGCTCGTCCCCAGGAGGTGCGCCACGGCCGCGCGGCCGCCCTCGACGTCGTCCACGGCCAGCGAGCAGTACTCGCTGGGAGCCGCGTGCTCGTCCACCAGCACCACCGGGGTGCCGCGGGAGCGCAGGACATCGACGCGGGCCCGCTCCGGGGTCTGGGGGGTGACGAGCACGCCCCGGACCCGCTGCTCCTCGAACAGGTCCAGGTACAGGCTCTCCCGCTCGGGGGAGAGCCCCGCGTTGCCGATGATCACGGCCTGGCCCAGCCGCTCGGCGGCCGTCTCCGCGCCCAGGGCGATCTCGTTGTAGAAGGGGTTGGCCGAGTCCTGCACCACGAGGCCCACGGTGCGCGAGCGGCCGGCCTTGAGCTGGCGCGCGACGTCGTTGCGGACGTAGCCCAGGTCCTCGATGACCCGGAGCACGCGGCGGCGGCGGTCCTCGGAGACCACCTCGGGGCGGTTGAGGACGTTGGAGACGGTGCCGATGGACACCCCGGCCTCCCGGGCCACCTCCTTGATGCTCACCGCCGGTCGCGCAGGGGTCACGTCGTCACTTTCCCTCGGAACTGTCCAGGTCCTCGATTCTAACGATCCGGCCGCCGGGGGCGGTCAGCGTGCCCGGCGCGCGGGCGGGCCGCGGTCCCCTCGACGCACCGGGCCGCGGCTCCCCGGCCGGCACGCCGAGGGGCCGCGGCCCGGTGGTGTCGCTGCGGTGCGCCGGGCTCAGCCCACCGGCTGGGCCGGCCGGGAGGCGGGCGTCCCGTAGCGGTCCTCCTCGATCTGCTCCAGGCTCTTGCCGCGGGTGTCCGGGGCGCCGATCACGCCGACGAGCAGCGCGACCAGGAGGGCCCCGATCATGATCATGCCCACGAAGGGCACGCCGTGCTCGGCGAGCAGGGTGGGGAACCAGTAGCTGAGCAGGCCCACGACGATGCGGGCGACGAAGAACAGCACGCCCTGCGCGCTGGCACGGTAGCGGGTCGCGAACATCTCCGCGGCCCACAGGGCGTAGAACGCCTGGGCGCCGATGCCGGCGGACACGCCCCAGAGCACGGCGAAGAGGATCAGCACCGGCATGGTGACGTGGGCGAAGACCAGCAGCACCCAGGCGGCGATCCCCAGGAGCGCCCCGATGCCGTAGAGCAGGCGCCGGTCGACCCGGTCGCCGTAGCGCATGAAGCCGAACCAGGTGGCCAGCACCGTGAAGCTCCACAGCAGCACCTGGAGCAGGTTCTGCTGGGTGGCCGACTCGACACCGGCGGTCTCGTACACCCGCGGCATGAAGATGCCCATCTGCCCCGCGACGAGGTTCCACAGCGCGTACACGCCCACGAGGAAGAGCAGCGCCTTGAGGTTGGTGCGGTTGGTGAGCAGCTCGCGGTAGTTGCGCCGCTTGATCCCGGTGGCCTCCGAGGCGCGCCGCTCCTCGTCGGACTTCTTCCAGGTGTGGGACTCGGAGAGGCCCCGGCGGACCCACCAGGTGACGAAGGCGACCACGAACAGGTGGGCGAAGACGATGCGGGTGCCCAGCAACCCCAGCGGCACCACGAAGGTGGCGAACAGGAACACCAGCGCCGGGGCCAGGGACCACGCGAACTGGGCGGTGCCCACGTGCTTCGCCCGGGCCTCGGACGGCGCCTCCTCGGCGATGTAGGTCCAGGCCACGGGAACGCCGGCGCCCACGGCGATGCCGGTCAGGACCACGCCGAGCACCAGCATCCACGGCGCCACGGCGAAGATCACGAAGGCGGTGCCGATCATGTACAGGATCAGGTCGTAGGTGTAGATGAACTTGCGCCCGTACCGGTCGCCGAGCGGCCCGCCGATCAGCGCGCCGAGGGCCGCGCCGAAGGCGTTGGCGCTGAGCGCGGCCACGAGGCCCACGGCGAGGTTCGTGAAGCCGAAGTACTCCTGCCACAGGCTCAGGCTGGTGGCCAGCGCGATGATGGACCCGGCTTCGATGTAGTTGGACATGGAGACCGCGATGGTGGCCTTCCAGCCCCCGAGCTTCGTGGTGGTCATGGGTGATCCTTCGGTGACGGTGACGGTGACGGTGACGGTGACGGTGACGGTGACGGTGGTGCCGTGCGGGTGGTGGTCCCGGCTCAGGCCAGGTGGAAGTACTGGAGGAGCGGTTCGGGGTGCGACCCCTCGACGAAGTACTGGGCCATCTCGGCCTGCCAGCGCGCGTTGACCGGGTGGTCGTCCATGAGCGCCTGGGTGGCCGCGACGTCGTCGGCCTCGAAGCAGCCCACGACCAGCCCGTCCTCCGGGTGCAGGAACAGGGAGTAGTTTCGCCAGCCGGTCTCCCGGAGGGCGGCGAGCATCGCGGGCCAGACCTGCTGGTGCACCTCGACGTACTCGGCGAGCTTCTCGGGGCGGACGTGGAGGAGGAAGCACCGGCGGGTGCGGGTGATCTCCTCGGGCAGCTCGATCAGCTCCTGCAGCGTCGCGGCGGACGGATGGGCGCCCATGCGGGACTCCTTCGTGGTGGGGCCGTCGGAACGACCGGCCGGGGACGAGAGGCGGTGACGCTCAGCGGGGCGGTCCGGGCGTCCCGCCGAGCGCGGCATGTGAGGTGCCTCTCAGTACCGGGCCATCGTAGTCACATTTTGAGTCGTTTCAATACCCCTGCCACAGTTTCCTCCGGCGGGATCTTCGGTGAGCCCGGAAAGCCTGGTCCTGGGAGCCTGGGCAAGGTCTTGACGTGACTGGAGTCACCGCCTATCGTCATGAAACGATTCAATAACCCATCGCGCCGCCGTCCCGGTCGCGTCCTCGATCCCGCACGGAAGATGTGAAACCCATGACTGCATTCGACGACATNACGATTCAATAACCCATCGCGCCGCCGTCCCGGTCGCGTCCTCGATCCCGCACGGAAGATGTGAAACCCATGACTGCATTCGACGACATCGCGCCCCAGCTGGCCGCCCAGGCCATCGAGCTGCCCTCGTGGGCGTTCGGCAACTCGGGAACCCGGTTCAAGGTCTTCTCCACCCCGGGCACCCCGCGCACGGTCGAGGAGAAGATCGCCGACGCCGCCACGGTGCACCGGTTCACCGGACTGGCCCCGACCGTCGCCCTGCACATCCCGTGGGACCAGGTGGACGACTACGGGGCCCTGGCCCGGTACGCGGCCGACCAGGGGGTGGCGCTGGGCACGATCAACTCCAACACCTTCCAGGACGACGCCTACAAGTTCGGCTCCCTCACCCACTCGGACCCCACGGTGCGCCGGAAGGCCGTCGACCACCACCTGCGGTGCCTGGAGATCATGGCCGAGACCGGGTCGCGGGACCTGAAGATCTGGCTGGCCGACGGCTCGAACTACGCCGGCCAGCAGGACCTGCGCGGTCGCCAGGACCGGCTGGCGGAGTCGCTGGCCGAGATCTACGCCCAGGTCGGGGCGGAGCAGCGGCTGGTGCTGGAGTACAAGTTCTTCGAGCCGGCGTTCTACCACACCGACGTCCCGGACTGGGGGACGGCCTGCGCCCAGGTCACCGCCCTCGGGGAGCGGGCGCTGGTCTGCCTGGACACCGGCCACCACGCCCCCGGGACCAACATCGAGTTCATCGTGATGCAGCTGCTGCGGCTCGGGAAGCTCGGCTCCTTCGACTTCAACTCCCGCAACTACGCCGACGACGACCTCATCGTGGGCGCGGCGGACCCGTTCCAGCTCTTCCGCATCATGGTCGAGGTGATCCGCGGCGGGGCCCTGGACCCGGACTCGGGCGTGGCCTTCATGCTCGACCAGTGCCACAACGTGGAGGAGAAGATCCCCGGCCAGATCCGCTCGGTGCTCAACGTCCAGGAGATGACCGCCCGCGCCCTGCTGCTGGACCGGGTGGCCCTGACCGCCGCCCAGGAGGCCGGCGACGTGCTCGGCGCCCACCAGGTCCTGATGGACGCCTTCTACACCGACGTCCGCCCGGCCCTGGCGGACTGGCGCGAGGCCCGCGGCCTTCCGGCGGACCCGATGGCCGCCTACGCCGCCTCCGGGCACCAGCAGCGCCTGGCCGCCGAGCGCGTCGGCGGCACCCAGGCCTCCTGGGCTTCCTGACCTCACCCCCTGCACACCACCTCGCAGAGAGACACCTGATCATGCAGACCACCACGCACTCCGTCGTCGCCGACCTGATCGTCCGCTCCAACCGGCTCGGCGCGGACCCGAAGAACACCAACTACGCCGGCGGGAACACCTCCGCCAAGGGCACCGCGACCGATCCCGTCACGGGCGAGGGCGTCGAGCTGCTGTGGGTCAAGGGCTCCGGCGGTGACCTCGGCACCCTCACCGAGAGGGGCCTCGCCGCGCTGCGGCTGGACCGGGTCCGCGCGCTGACCGGCGTCTACCGCGGGGTCGAGCACGAGGACGAGATGGTCGCGGCCTTCGACTACTGCCTGCACGGGGCGGGCGGGGCGGCGCCGTCCATCGACACCGCCATGCACGGGCTGGTCGACGCCCCGCACGTGGACCACCTGCACCCCGACTCCGGCATCGCGGTCGCCACCGCCGCCGACGGGGAGCGGCTCACCGCCGAGATCTTCGGCGGGAAGGTCGTGTGGGTGCCCTGGCGCCGCCCCGGCTTCCAGCTGGGCCTGGACATCGCGGCGATCAAGGACGCGAACCCGGAGGCGATCGGGTGCATCCTCGGCGGGCACGGCATCACCGCCTGGGGCGCCACCAGCGAGGAGTCCGAGCAGAACTCGCTGTGGATCATCCGCACCGCCGAGCAGTACATCGACCAGCACGGCCGGCCCGAGCCCTTCGGCCCGGTCCTGGACGGCTACGGGGCGCTGCCCGAGGCGGAGCGTCGGGCCAAGGCGGCGGCCCTGGCCCCGGTGATCCGCGGGCTGGCCTCGCACGACCGTCCGCAGGTGGGCCACTTCACCGACGACGCCCGGGTGCTGGAGTTCCTCGCTGCCGCCGAGCACCCGCGCCTGGCCGCACTGGGCACCTCCTGTCCGGACCACTTCCTGCGCACCAAGGTCAAGCCCCTGGTCCTGGACCTGCCCGCCGGCGCCCCGGTCGAGGACTGCGTCGTACGGCTGAAGGAGCTGCACGAGGCCTACCGCGCGGACTACCAGGACTACTACGACCGTCACGCCGGCCCGGACTCGCCCGCGATCCGCGGGGCGGACCCGGCGATCGTGCTCGTCCCCGGGGTGGGCATGTTCTCCTTCGGCAAGGACAAGCAGACCGCCCGGGTGGCCGGGGAGTTCTACCTCAACGCGATCAACGTCATGCGCGGGGCCGAGGGCATCTCCGCCTACGCCCCGATCGACGAGGCCGAGAAGTTCCGCATCGAGTACTGGGCCCTGGAGGAGGCCAAGCTCCGGCGCATGCCCGCGCCCCAGCCGCTGGCCACCCGGATCGCCCTGGTCACCGGGGCGGCCTCGGGCATAGGCAGGGCCATCGCCACCCGCCTGGCCGCCGAGGGCGCCTGCGTGGTCATCGCCGACCTGGACGCCGAGAAGGCCCGCGCCGCGGCCGCGGAGCTCGGCGGGACCGACGTGGCCGTCGGCGTCGCCGTCGACGTCTCGGACGAGGCCGCCGTGCAGGCCGCGATCGAGGCGGCCGTGCTGGCCTTCGGCGGGCTGGACCTGGTGGTCAACAACGCCGGCCTGTCGCTGTCCAAGCCGCTGCTGGAGACCACCGAGGCCGACTGGGACCTGCAGCACGACGTGATGGCCAAGGGCTCCTTCCTGGTCTCCAAGAACGCCGCCCGCGTGCTCATCGCCCAGGGGCTGGGCGGGGACATCGTCTACATCTCCTCGAAGAACTCGATCTTCGCCGGGCCCAACAACATCGCCTACTCCGCCACCAAGGCCGACCAGGCCCACCAGGTCCGGCTGCTCGCCGCCGAGCTGGGCGAGCACGGGATCAAGGTCAACGGCATCAACCCGGACGGCGTGGTGCGCGGCTCCGGGATCTTCGCCGGCGGCTGGGGCGCCAAGCGCGCCGCGGTCTACGGCGTGCCGGAGGAGGAGCTGGGCGCGTACTACGCCCAGCGCACCCTGCTCAAGCGGGAAGTCCTGCCCGAGAACGTCGCCAACGCGGTGTTCGCCCTGTGCACCGCCGACTTCTCCCACACCACCGGCCTGCACGTGCCCGTCGACGCCGGCGTGGCCGCCGCCTTCCTCCGGTGAGCCCGGTGCGCACCACCGCGGCGGTCGCCGCCGTCGACCTCGGGGCCACCAGCGGGCGCGTGATTCTCGGCGGCCTCGTGGACGGGCGGCTCCGGATGCGCCACGTGGCCCGCTTCCCCAACCAGCCCGTGCGCCTGCACGAGGGGGACCGGGCCGGGCTGCACTGGAACATCACCGAGCTCCACCGGTCCGTGACCGCCGGGCTGGCCCAGGCCCTCCGCCAGGAGGACGACGTCGCCTCCGTCGGCGTCGACTCCTGGGCGGTGGACTACGCGCTGCTGCGCCACGGACGGATGCTCGGGGTGCCCTACCACTACCGGGACGAGCGCACCGCCGCCGGGGTGGCGGCGGTGCACGCCCGGGTGGGGCGGGAGGAGCTGTACCGGCGCAACGGGCTGCAGCACCTGCCGTTCAACACGGTCTTCCAGCTCGCCGCCGACCGGCTCGCCGGGGACCTGGCCGTGGCCGACCGGGCGCTGCTGATCCCCGACCTGATCGGGTACTGGCTGACAGGGGAACAGGTCGCCGAGGCCACCAACGCCTCCACCACCGGTCTGCTCGACGCCCGCACCGGGCAGTGGGACACCGGGCTGCTGGACGAGCTCGGGTTCGCCCGGGAGCTGCTCGCCCCCGTCGTCGCCCCCGGCACCACGATCGGTGCGCTGCTGCCGGCGGTGGCGGCCGAGCTCGGCGCCGGCCCGGGTCTGCCGGTCACCGCCGTCGGCTCCCACGACACCGCCTCCGCCGTGGCCGCCGTGCCGAGCACCGCCGAGGACGCGGCCTTCATCTCCTCCGGGACCTGGTCGCTGGTCGGCATCGAGCTGGACGCCCCGGTGCTCGGCGAGGAGAGCCGGGCGGCGAACTTCACCAACGAGGGCGGGGTGGACGGGCGGGTCCGCTACCTGAAGAACGTCTCGGGGCTGTGGCTGCTCACCGAGTCCATGCGCACCTGGGACGGGCCCGGCGCCACCGACGCCCAGCGCAGCAGCGACCTCGCGGCCCTGCTCGCCGAGGCCGCCGCCGTGACCCGCCCCGTGGCCGTCTTCGACGCCACCGACGACCGCTTCACGCCCCCCGGCGACATGCCCGCACGCATCACCGCCTGGTGCCGGGAGCACGACGTCGAGCCCCCGCGCGGCCGCGCCGAGGTGGTGCGCTCGATCCTGGAGTCCCTGGCCGCGGCCTACGCCACCACGATCGAGCAGGCCGAGCGGCTGTCCGGGCGGAGCATCCGCACCGTGCACGTGGTGGGCGGCGGCTCGCAGAACGCCCTGCTGTGCCAGCTCACCGCCGACCGCACCGGCCGCACCGTGCACGCCGGCCCCGTGGAGGCCACCGCGATCGGCAACGTCCTGGTCCAGCTGCGGGCCGCCGGCGTCCTCTCCGGCACCCTGGAGGCCCTGCGGGAGCTCGTGACCCGGACGTTCGAACCCGTCCGCTACGAGCCGCGGGTGCTCAGCCCCGCCCGCCGGTCGTGAGCGATCTGTGGCACGGTGAGGAGCACGCCCCGGGAGAAAGCGACACCGCCATGACCGACGCCACCCGGACCTCCGGCCGGGCCGCCCGCCTCATGGAGCTCGTCGACCGGCTCTCCCTGGCGGAGAAGGTCCACCTGCTCACCGGCGAGACCGCCTTCACCCTGCCCGGCAACGAGAGGATCGGCCTGGCGGCCCTGGCCTTCTCGGACGGTCCCACCGGCGTCCGAGGGCTGACCTTCGTCGGTGGGGACGCCGTGGCCCTGTTCCCCAGCGCGACCCTGATCGCCGGGGCCTTCGACGACGGGATCGCCGAGGAGGTGGGGCGGATGCTGGCCGAGGAGGCCCAGCGCCAGCACATCCACGTGGTCCTCGGTCCCACGATCAACCTGCACCGGACCCCGCTGGGCGGGCGGCTGTTCGAGGCCTACTCCGAGGACCCGTACCTCACCGGGCGCACGGCGGCCGCCTACGTGCGCGGCATGCAGGAGCGCGGGACCGCCGCCTGCCTGAAGCACCTGGTGGCCAACGAGTCCGAGACGCTGCGCAACTTCATGGACTCCCGGGTCCCGGAGACCGCACTGCGCGAGCTGTACCTGCTGCCCTTCGAGATGGCGGTCCAGGACGCGGGCGCCTGGTCGATGATGGCCGCCTACAACGATGTCAACGGGGTGGCGGCCACGGAGCACGACCACGTCCAGAACGGGATCGTCAAGGGCGAGTGGGCCTGGGACGGGCTGATCATGAGCGACTGGTTCGCCACCAAGCGCACCGCGGCCTCCGCCAGCGGCGGCCTGGACCTCGTCATGCCCGGCCCCGGCGGGCCCTGGGGCGAGCGCCTCGTGACCGCGGTCCGGGCCGGTGAGGTCGCCGAGGAGACGATCGACGACCACGTGCTGCGGCTGCTGCACCTGGCCGAGCGGGTCGGCGGGCTCACCCCGCCGGGGCGGCAGTCCCGCCCGTGGGCCCAGGACCTGCCCGCGGTGGACTCCCCGCAGCGGAAGGAACAGCTGCGCCGGATCGCCGTCCGGGGCATGACGGTCGTGGCGAACGACGGCGTCCTGCCCCTGGCCGTGGAGGGGGATGCCGGCCAGGACGTGGCGCTGATCGGACGGCACGCGATCGACACCGTGGACATGGGCGGGGGCTCGGCGGTCGTGAACCCGCCCTACCTGTCCACGATCGCCGAGGGGCTGGCCGCGCTGCTCGGGGACCGCGTGCGCGTGGCCGACGGACCGGCCGTGCGGACCCGCCCGGTCCCCGCGGACCCCGCCTTCCTCACGGATCCGGCCACCGGAACCCCGGGGATGCAGGTGGTGCTGCTCGGCGCCGACGGCACCGAGCTCACCCGGTACCACTCCGACTCCCCGGCGATCTCGCTCGACGGGCACGACGACCTCGGCGAGGTCCCGGCCACCGCGGTGCTCACCACCATCCTGGCCAACGACGCGGGACCGGTGCGGCTGGGCGCCGTCGGCGCCGGGCGCTGGGACCTGGTGGCGGAGGGGCAGGAGCTGTCGGCCGAGCTGCGCCTCGAGGGGCAGGACCCGGGCGAGGCGATGCTGCGCCCACCGGCCTTCGCCGAGACCGTGGAGCTGCCGGCTGCGGCCACCCTCACGGCCACCGTGGCGCCGGCCCCGGTCGACTGGCGGGAGGTGCTCCTGGGCGATCCGGGTCTGGGACTGGCCGAGGAGAGCCACCTGCTGCAGATGACCACGGCGGGCAAGACGGCCCTGGTGGCCGCCCCGGCCCCGCGCCCCGACGACGACCTGCTCGCCGCCGCCGAGGCCGCGGCGGCCGCCGCCGGCACCGCCGTCGTCGTCGTCGGCCTGACCGAGGAGCAGGAGACCGAGGCCGCCGACAAGACGACCCTCGTCCTGCCCGGGCGCCAGGACGAGCTCGTGCGACGCGTGGCCACCGCCGCCGAGCGGACCGTGGTCGTCGTCAACGCCGCCACCCCCGTGCTCATGCCCTGGCTGGACCAGGTGGACGCGGTGCTGGTGGCCGGGCTGCCGGGTCAGGAGGGAGGACACGCCGTGGCCGCCGCCCTGACCGGCGCACTCGAGCCCACCGGGCGACTGGTCACCTCCTGGCCCGCCGCGGACGGGGCGGCCCCGGCGTGGGACGTGGTCCCGGACGGCGACCGGGCACTGAGCTACGACGACGGCACGTTCATCGGCCACCGCGGCTACCACGCCGGGCACGCCCCCGCCCCGCTGTTCTGGTTCGGGCACGGCCTGGGCTACGGCACCTGGGAGTACGGGACCGTGCGGGCCCGGGCGGGCGAGGGCGGACCGGTGGTGGACGTCGAGCTCACGAACACCTCGTCCCGGGCGTCGCGGGAGACCGTGCAGGTCTACCTGGACCCGGCCGAGGACGACCAGCCGATCCGCTTGATCGGCTACCAGGGGGTGGACGTCCCCAGCGGGGCCACGGCCGCCGTCAGGGTGCGCTGCGACGACCGGCTGCTCCGCCGCTGGGACGACGCCGCCGGCACCTGGGCACCCCTGGCCGGGGGCGGGGAGCTCGTGCTCGCCCGCGGGCTGGGGGACGTCCGGGCACGGGTTCCCCTGGCCTGACGGTGGGGACGTCCCTGCGCGCGGGGCCGCAGGGACGTCGTGCCCGTCCGGACGCCCGGTGACGCGCCGGGACAGGCCCGTGGATCAGACCATGAGGTCGCGCCGCTCGAAGGCAGCGGCGCCCCCTGCCGCCGCCAGGACCGCCGGCGCGGCCAGCAGCCCCAGACCGGACCAGTCGACGCCGGTGGCCAGCGGTTCGGCGCCGATGTACCAGTGGAAGGGGGAGATCCGCTCCATCCAGGGCGCCTCCCCGACCCGGACCTCGAGGTCCACGCCGTGGAGGGACCCACCCATCCGATGCCGCCCCGGCGCCGAACATCCTCACGAGAGCACCCCATCGAGGAGGAGAAAGAGGCGTCATGGCCTTCGACATCGACCGGTTCGCCGAGGAGTCCACCAGTCTGCACTGGGAGGACCTGGGGCTCGAGGCCCTGCGCGAGGACCCCCTGCCCCCGGAGACGCTGCGCACGCTGCGGTACATGTGCGACGTCGAGTTCCACACCGTCTGCTACCTGCGGGACATGCTCGTCAGCCCCTCCCGCAAGGACCCCGAGGTCAGCACCTTCATGACCATGTGGAACCGGGAGGAGTTCTGGCACGGGGAGGCCCTCGCCCACGTGCTGTCCCTGCACGGGATCACCGTGGCCTTCGACGAGCTCAAGGCCAAGCGGGTCAAGCTCGGCTGGCGCGACCGCATCAACCCGGTGAAGCAGTCGCTGCTGTCCAACATCGTGGGCACCGACTTCGTCGCCGTGCACATGCTCTGGGGCGCGGTGAACGAACGCTCCGCGGCCGCCGCCTACCGGCGCCTGGCCGCGCTCGAGGACCACCCCGTGCTCGCCCCGCTGCTGCGGCGCATCGCCGCGCAGGAGACCAAGCACATCGCGTTCTACACCACCCAGGCCCGGGCCCGGCTGCAGGACAGCCCGAAGGCGCAGAAGCTCGCCCGCCTGGCCCTGCGCACCGCCTGGCAGCCGGTCGGCTCCGGGGTCTCGCCCGAGGAGGAGGTCACCCACGTCATGGGCCACCTCTTCGCCGGGGCCGAGGGCCGCCGGGAGGTCGAGGCCATCGACCGCCAGATCGCGAAGCTGCCCGGCATGGAGGGACTGACGGTGGTGGCCGACGCCCTGGACGCCCGGGGCGTGGCCGCGTGAGCGCGAGCAGCACCTCCGCGGTGGGCGGCCCCCGGTCCGACGTGCGCGCACCCGGGTTCGACGTGCGCGCCTACGCGCGCGACCCGCACGCGCTGCGCCCGGCCGACCTCGACCTCCAGGCCCTGAACGACCTCGCCCCCGGGACCCTGGAGGTGCTGGCGCACCTGTGGTGCGTCGAGCGCGGCCTGCTGGACCGGCTGCGGGACCTGCTGGTCACCCCCACCCACGCCGAGGCCCGGGTGACGGCCTTCCTCACCGCGTGGGCCTACGAGCAGCACTGGCTCGCCGAGACCCTGGGAGCTGTCCTGGCCGCCAACGGCCGCACGGCCCGGGAGCCCGCCGACACGCACCTCGGCCGGGCCCGGCGGACCTGGGACGAACGGGCCCGGCCCGCGCTCGGCGCGGTCTCCAGCAATCTGCTGGGCGCCGAGACCACCGGCGCCCAGATGGTCACCGGAGGACTCGACACCGCCGTGCTCGCCGCGGTCTACCGGCGGCTGGGGGCAGTCGAGCCCCGGCTGGCCGGTACGGCCCGGGAGATCGTGGGACTGAAGGAGCGGCACCTGGCGTTCTTCGCCGAGGAGGCCGGAGCGCGACTGGACCGCAGTGCGAGCGCGCGCCGGCTCGCCCGCTCCGGGGCGGCCCGGTGGCGGTGGCCCGGCACCCGCTACGGCGACCCCGGTCCGCACCGGGCGTGGGTCAGCCGGCTGTTCGCGGACCCGGCCGCCCGTGCCGACCTGCTGGCGGTCGACGAGGACCTCGCCGCGCTGCCCGGTCTGGCCGGCGCCCGCCCGGTTGCCGCGGCGCTGGGACGCCTCGACCGGGGCTGAGGCGCCCCGGCAGGGGAGCTACATCTCCTCCTTCGGGGTCATCAGCACGAAGACCTCCTGGTCGGGTCCCGCGACGGCTGCCATCCGCCCGTACTCGAAGTCGGAGGGCTCCTGGACGACCGACCCCCCGGCCTCGCGCACGCGGCGCACGGCGGCGTCGACGTCCTCGACCTGGAACGCGACCGACCAGCCGGGCCGGGCGTCACCGGCCGCGGGGTCGAGACCGCCGATGCCGCCGGCGGGCATCTGCCCGCCGGGAACGGTGAACAGGGCGTAGGGCATCCGGTCGTCGCCGATGTCCTGGTAGGCGTAGCCGAAGACCGCGGCGTAGAAGCCCTGGGCGGCGGCGGGATCCCCGGTCATGAGATCGCACCAGACCACCGCGCCGGGCTCCCCGTACGCCTCGAAGCCGGTGTGCTCGTGGGCCTGCCACATGCCGAAGGCCGCCCCGGTGCGGTCGACCCACATCCCCATGGAGCCGAAGGCCCCGACCTCCATGGGCTCGAACACCGGGGTGGCCCCGGCCTCGACCGCCCGGGCGGCATGGGCGGAGATGTCCTCGGTGGCCAGGTAGACCGACCAGACGTGCGGGGCGTCGGCCATGCCCTCCATGGTGGGGGAGAGCCCGGCGACGGCCCGACCGCCGAGCAGCGCGTTGCAGTAGCCGCCGTACTCGGGCTGGGACTCGGAGTAGGTCCAGCCGAGCACGTCGCGGTAGAAGGCCTGGGTGCGGCCCAGGTCAGAAGCCATCAGGTCCACCCAGCAGGGCGTGCCGGCCGGCCAGGGTTCGGTGTGCGTGGTCATGGCGAAGGTCCTTCCGGGAAGCGGGTGCAGCGGTGCCGCCGGGGGTCCGCCACGGCGTCCGGGACCCGGACACGATGCGGTGTGACCTCCGACACGTTCCAGGCTAGGCGCCCGCTCGGACGCGCTACCGGGTCCGCTCAGCCGGCCGAGCGGCCCAGCTGCTCCCCGTGGTGGAGGTGGCCGGGGACCGTGCCGGTCAGCACGGTCCCGGCGAGCGCCTCGCCGAGCGCGGGGGCCTGCTTGAACAGGTTGTGCCCGGCGAGGGCGGTGAGCCCGTCCTCGGACCAGATCCCCACGCCGTCGTCGCCCCAGGGCAGCCGGGTGACCCAGCAGTGCACGTGGTCCACCGGGCGCGGGTCCAGGCCGGGCAGGGCGCGCCGCACGTAGGCCACGGTCCGGTCGGCCAGGGCGGCGAGCGCCGCGGGATCGGCGAGGCCGCCGTCCGGGTGGGCGGGCGTGTCGGCGCTGAGGCCCACCGAGAAGTGGCGGCCGTCCGGATACGGCGCGGCGTACACGCCGGTCTCGCCGAAGGCCCCGCTGCCGTCCTGGAAGGTCGGCAGGCCCCGGGCGGCACCGGGGGACGCTCCGTCCGGGACCGGACCGTGACGGGCCGGTCCGTCCGGGGCCAGGGCGAACGTGATGCGGACGTGGGCGCCCACCGCCACGGGCAGGTCGAGCCCGGCGCCGCGGGCCAGCGGGGCGGTGCCCCGGCCGGCGCACAGCACCACGTGGTCGTAGGTCTCGCAGGTGGTCCCGGTCCGCACCTCCACCGCTCCCGTGCCCGTGCGCCGGACCGCGAGCACGTGCTCGCGCAGCATCGACCCCTCGAGCCGGCGCGACAGCGCCGCGACGGCGGCGAGGGTGCGGATGGCGCCGCCGCGGAGGTCGAGCATCGCCGGGCCGGTCCAGTCGGCCAGCAGCGGCAGCCGCTCGTGCAGCTCCGCGGGCGACAGGCGCCGCACGGGGACGTCCTCGAACGGCTCCAGGGTGCGGAGCTTGTCCTCCACGCCGTCCCCGATCGCCACGGCGCCGTCGGGGGAGACCAGCTCGACGCCGAACTCCTGCTCCCACTCCCGCCACAGGGCCCGACTGCGGGCGACCAGCGCCACCAGCCGGGGGTCCTCGTGGGCGTGCCGGAAGATCCGGCCCTGCCCGGCGGACTGCCCGCCGCCGGGCGGCCCGGACTCGTACAGGGTCACGTCGGCGCCGCGCGCCCGCAGGGCGTGGGCGGCGGCCAGACCCACGATGCCCGCGCCGACCACGGCCGTGCGGGTCACCGGAGGACTCCGGGGACGCTCGTCACGCCGGTCGGGCGCGCGGCCGTCCGGGCGCTCAGCCGTCCTGCCCGGGGTCGGTGCTCTCGCCGAGGATGTCGTCGAAGGCCTCGCGCACGGCCTGCCGAGTGGCCAGGCGCACGCTCGCCGCGCCCTGCTTGTCCGCGGTGTCGGCGTTCTCGATGTTGCTGCGCTCCTCGCGCTCCTGCTCCAGGGCGTGGTCCCGGGCGGAGCGGATGCGGTCCATGATCTCGTTGGCTTCCATGGTCTCCATCCCATCACGGCCGTCCGACATTGAACAGGGGGCTGATCAGTTTTCGCGGGCCGCCGGGTCGGCCGCGGCGTCCGCGGCGAGCTCGGGGGTGCTCCCGCCCACCATGATCACAGCGCTCGCGGCCACGACCAGACCCATGCCCACGAGCTGCGGGCCCGTGAGCGCCTGCCCGAGCACCAGCAGCCCGGCGAGGGCCGCGACCGCGGGCTCCAGGCTCAGCAGGATCCCGAAGACCTTGGGCGGGATGGCCCGCAGCGCGAGCAGCTCGAGGGAGTAGGGGACCACGGAGGAGAGCATCGCGATCCCCACCCCCGCGCCCAGCACGCCCCACGTCAGGGCGGGGACGTGCGCCGTGAGGACACCCACCGGGGTGACCAGGACCGCCGCCACGACCAGGGCCACGGCGAGACCGTCCAGCTGGTCGAAGTGCCGGCCCGCGGACCGGCTGCCCAGGATGTAGGCGGCCCAGCCCGCCCCGGCCAGCGCGGCCCAAGCGATGCCGGCGAGGTCGAGCTCCGCCCACGGCACGGTGAGGGCCTGGGAGATGAGCACGATCCCGCCCAGGGCCGCCGCCACGGCGAGGACGTCCCGGCCGCGGCGGGAGAGCACGGCGGACAGGGCGAGCGGGCCCAGGAACTCGATGGTCACGGCCACGCCCAGCGGGAGGGTGGCCAGGGACTGGTAGAACGCGAAGTTCATGCCGGCCAGGGCCGCCCCGAAGAACAGGCCGGACCGCCACGCCTCCCGGCTCCGGCCGCGCAGCCGCGGCCGGATGACGGCCAGCATGATCGCGGCGCTGATGAGCAGCCGCATGGTCACCGTGGCGGACGCCCCGATCAGGGGCACCAGGACGGCGGCGAGGGCCCCGCCGAACTGGACGGAGACGACGGCGGCCAGCACGTAGAGGGTCGGGCGCAGCCGGGGGCCGCGGGCGGGAGCGAGGGTGGTCACCCGTTCAGGGTAGGGCTCCCCGGCGGCTCTGCCGTCACCGGCGCTCGCCGAGACGCAGGGCGCCGTGCACGGGATCGCGCTCGAGCACCCGCAGCTCCCCGAGACCGCGGGCCGCGGCGGCCTGCTGCAGCCGGTCCCGCAGCAGCGGCTGGTGCCGTGCCAGGCCACCGCCCACCACCACCGGGCCGGTCAGCTCCAGCCGCCGGGACACGGTGCCGGCGAGGTCGGCCAGCGCCCCGGCCGCGCGCTCCACCAGCTGCAGGGCGTCGTCGTCGTGCGCCGCGGCCTCGAAGGCGACCCGGGAGAGCCCGGCCCAGAACCCGCGGTCCGCGCCGCTGTGGAAGCGCTCGATGAGCTGACCGGGCTCGGGAATCCCGCAGTGCGCCAGCACCGCCCGGTCCAGGGCGTCGGGCCGCAGTCCGTCGTCGAGCCGGGCGAGGGCGCGGCGCACGAGCTCCCGGCCCAGCCAGTAGCCGCTGCCCTCGTCGCCCAGCAGGTGCCCCCAGCCGCCGGCGCGGGCCTCCCGGCCGTCCGGGGCGGCGCCCCAGGCGGCGGAGCCGGTGCCGGCGATGACCGCGATGCCGGTGCTGCACCCGCCGGCGGCCAGGACCAGCCGGGTGTCGTGCACGACGACGATCCGCGCCGCCCCCGTGTGCGGGGCGATGAGCGCGCGCAGCGCCTCGGCGTCCGCGGGCGTGTCGACGCCGCCCGCCCCCGCCACGACCACGTCCGCGGCCGAGGCGCCCAGTTCACCGAGGACGCCGGCCAGGGCCCGGGAGGCCTCGGCGGGGCTGACGTTCTGCACGTTGGCGCTGCCGCCGACGGCCTCCTGCACCGGGCGGCCGTCCTCGGCCCGCAGGCCGTGGGTCGTGGTGCCGCCGATGTCCAGGCCGATGAGGATGCTCATGGGTCCATCCTGCCGTGCGCGGCCGGGCGGGCCCAGGGTACGACGACGCCCGACCGGGCGCCGGTGCGTACCGGCCCGATCGGGCGTCGTGGACCGAGTCCGGTCAGGCCGCGAGGGCCAGGGGCGCGGGGCGCAGGCGGCAGTCCTCGAAGGAGAACAGCCGGCGGACGCCGGTGCCGGCCTCCAGGACCCACAGGACGCCCAGGGGGTGCGAGACCTGCCCCACGGTGCCGATGCAGCTCTCGTAGAACTCGTCCCAGATCTCGAGCCGGTCGCCGGGCTGGATCTGGCTCAGGTCGGTCATCCACTTCTCAGCAGCGGTCATTCCGCCACCTCCCATCAAGTCTTCGTTCGTGTGTGCTTCCATGGTGCACTGTCCGCGGTGACCTGCGCAGCGACCCCGATTTGACAAACGGCCCGCAGGTCTTGAGCTTCGTCACACCCCCGTCCGGTCGGCAACCTGCAACGGTTGCCAGGAGGGTGCCGAGGGCGGCGTTCTGTGACGGCCGTCCCGGCCGGGCGCGTGAACAACAACACGTCACGAATTCGTCGTCGCACACCGTCATCCGTGTCGTGCGCGCCCTCGCCCCCGGGGGCTCAGCCCTCGGAGTCCTGCGCTCCGTCCGGACCGGCCGGCTCCCGCAGGTGCCGGTCGAAGAACGCGACGATCCGGCGCCGGGCGTCCTGGGTGGCCGGGTCGTCGTAGGCCGTGCGGCTGAACCGGCCGAGCACCCGCAGCATCGGGGAGAGGTCCTCGGGGTCGTGGTCGTTCATGAAGCCGTGACCCACCCCGGGGTAGATCCTGATGTCGTGCGCCACCTCGGTCTCGGTGAGGATGCCCTCCAGGCGGCGGCCGGCGTCGGCGCCCAGGGGAGTGGTGTCCGCCCCGCCGTAGCTGCCCACGATGGGGCAGGCGTCCGGGAGCCACTGCTCGGCGCCCTCGGGGCACCCGCCGTAGTTCGTGCTCGCGGCCGAGAACCCGTGCTCCACGGCGAGGGCGAGCGCGTAGCCGCCGCCCATGCAGAAGCCGACGACCCCGATCCGGCCCGTGCAGTCGGGGCGCGCGGCGAGCCAGGACCGCGCCGCCTCGACGTCGTCGAACGTGCGTCCCCGGCGGGCGCCGATGTCCTTCATGATCGTGCGCAGGCAGCGGAGCCGGCCGCCCCAGTGGAAGAGGTCCGGGGCCGCGGCGAGGAACCCCGCGCCCGCCAGCCAGTCCGCCTGGTGGCGCAGGTCCTGGCTCATCCCGGTGAAGTCGTGCACGAGCACCACCCCGGGCCAGGGCCCCGGGCCGTCGGGCACCGCCACGTGGACGGGCATCTGCCCGTGACCGGTGGCCACGAGGACGTCGCTCATGGCCCGTCAGGCCTGCCGGGCATGCACGGCGTCGGCGGAGCCGGCCGCCACGAGCCGCTTGCGGTAGGACATGCCGCCGACCAGCGCCACCACGAACAGCACCGACATGACGACGAGCAGCGGCCACGGGCCGAACTGGTAGATCAGCGGCACCGAGGCGGCGGTGATCAGCCCGCCGCCGAAGAACGGCTCGAAGAACAGCTGCTTGTAGCCGAAGGCCTCCATCGCCGGGCTCTCGTCGTGCGGGTCGGCGATGCGCATCAGGATGAGGCCGGTGGCGGTGACACCCATGGACTGGCCGAAGTCCGCGATGCCGCGCTCGAGCCAGTAGTCGGGGATGACCTTGGGCACGAAGAGGAGCAGGAAACCGGTGCAGAAGACGACGCCGGCGACGGACAGGACCAGGAAGACCTCC
The DNA here is from genome assembly GCF_000349605.1 of Kocuria sp. UCD-OTCP. Lineage (NCBI taxonomy): Bacteria > Bacillati > Actinomycetota > Actinomycetes > Micrococcales > Micrococcaceae > Kocuria > Kocuria sp. UCD-OTCP. Next base: position 19,890 of record NZ_AOSQ01000034.1, on the reverse strand, counting down.
CAGTTCGCGGCGATCGCGGTGAGGGACAGGGTCGCGATCGCGGCGAGGATCAGGAAGTCGAGGGCGAGCCCCTGGATGCGCAGCATCATCTGGTGGTCCAGCAGGTGGCCGATGCCCCGCCAGTCCATGACCAGCTGCACCACCACGCCGCCCAGCATGGCGAGCGGGAACAGGGGCACGAACGCGAGCAGCTCCACGGTGTCCGCCCACAGGGCCTGCTCGACCCACTGCAGGGCCGTGAGGATGAGGTAGCCGATGAGGATCGCGATGCCCACCACGGCCACGTGCAGGGTCAGCGGCTCGATCGAGGCCGGCCGGGAGGTCATCATGGCCGCGGGGATGTTCTCGTCCCGGCGGTAGAGGCCCTTCTGCTCCTCGACGGACTGCTCCACGTTGCCCTTGAGCACCTTGGTGCGCCCGGTGCGCACACCCCAGTTAATGACGGCGATCCCGATGACGATGCCGCCCACCAGGCCGATCGTGGCCATGCCCAGGGCCAGGTCCGCGCCCTCCTCGAAGCCGAGCTCCTCCATCACGGGGCGCATCCCGGCCGCGGTGCCGTGGCCGCCCTCGAAGCCGATCTCGATGAGGGCTCCGGCCATGGGGGAGATCCCGAACAGGGGACCGAGGACCGCGATCACCAGCAGCAGGCCGACGACGTACTGGCCGGAGCCGAAGGCGAGCCCCACCGACAGCTGCGGGCCGGCGAGCCGGGCGACGCGCCGCGGACCGGGGATGGACGCCCCGAGGAAGAGCGTCGCGAAGACCACGCTGATGAGCAGGCTGGGCAGGGTGGCCCAGACCTCGAGGATCTCCGGGGTGAACACGCCCCCGTCCGCGAGCCAGCCGACCCCGGCGGCCTCTCCGACCCGGCCCAGGACCTGGGGGCCGGCGAGCAGGGCGAGGAAGCCCGCGATGATGGAGCTGGGCAGGAAGATCTTCTGGATCCACCGCACCCGGACCCGCAACCACTTCCCCACGAGGAACAGCGCTGCCAGCAGGATCAGGGCGAAACCGACGTGGTTGGGGCTCATGGCGGGCTCCTTTTTCGAAGATGTTTTCCCGGTGCGGTCNCGAAGCGCTCCCAAAAGGCGTTCGAAAACCCTGGCAGGCGTCCCCTCTTCCCCTGCCCAGGAGCACCTGTGACGCCCTCGTCGCCCCCGGACCGTCCCTCGACACCGCCGGCCACCACGACCACCGCCACGACCACCGCCACGACCACTCCCGGCGGGGAGGTCCGCCGCAGCATCCCGGGCAACGTGGTGCGCGGCGCACTCATCGGCGTGGTCGAGACCGTCCCCGGGGTCAGCGGCGGCACCGTGGCCCTCGTGGTCGGCATCTACGACGAGCTCATCAACTCCGCCGGGCACGTGGTCTCCGCCGGCAGGCGGGCGCTGCTCGGGCCCGACCGCGCCGCCGGGGTGCGGCATCACCTGGCCCGGGTGCACTGGCGGATCGTGGTGCCCGTGGTGATCGGCATGGTCGCGGCCCTGCTCACCGTGGCCGGGCCCATGAGCCACCTCGTCGAGGAGTACCCCGTCACCATGCGGGCGCTGTTCTTCGGCATGGTCCTGGCCTCCATCGGGGTGCCCCTCCGTCTGGCGGGCGGGGCCCTGCGGGCCCGGGACGCGGCCGTCGTGGCGCTCGCGGCCGTGCTCGCGTTCGTGCTCGTGTCCGTGCCGCCCACCACGGTGGCCCCCGCGCCGCTGCTCATCGTGCTCGCGGCCATGGTCGCGGTGTCCGCGCTGCTGCTCCCCGGGCTCTCCGGCTCCTTCCTGCTCCTGACCATCGGGCTCTACCAGCCGACGCTGCGGGCCGTCGACGAGCTCGACCTCGGCTACCTGTCCCTGTTCTTCCTCGGGGCGGCCCTGGGCATGGTGGTCATCGTCAAGGGCCTGCAGTGGCTCCTCGACCACCACCACCGCGTCACCATGCTGGCGCTCACCGGGCTCATGCTCGGCGCCCTGCGCACGCTGTGGCCCTGGCAGCTCGAGGACCGCACGCTGCTCTCCCCCGAGGGGGACTGGTGGGTGCAGCTGCTCGCGGCGGCGGCCGGCTGCGTCGTCGTCCTCGCCCTGCTGGCCGTCGACGCCCGCACCCGGGCGCGCACCGGGCACGGCTCCCAGGAGGAGCTCGCCGGCGTCGAGTCCGGCGACGACGCCGACGAGGCCACCGACAGCACCCGGTAGACGGCCGCGGGCCGCCCCCGGCTCAGCCCGCGGGCGGGCGCCACGCCTTGCCCGCGTCGAGCGCGGCCATCAAATGCGGGCCGGCAGCCTCCTCCACGACCTCCCGGGGGCCGACGACGACGAGCAGGGACCTCGCGCGGGACATGCCCACGTAGACCATGTGCTGGGCCCGGACCATGTCCTGGAAGCCGTTGACCGCCAGGACCACGGCCGAGCGCTCGAGGCCCTTGAAGCCCAGGACGTGCCCGTAGAAGACGTCCTCCTCCGCGAAGTGCCCGTCCCAGTAGGCTCCGAAGCCCTCCGTGTCCACGATCTCCCGCTGCACCGGGTGGCGCCTGCCGGTGGTCAGCAGCGCGATGCGGCCCGGGTCCCACCCCTCGTCCTGGAGGGCGACCACGGCGTCGTCGGCAAGCTCCAGGACGGCCCCCGGCTCGACGTCGACGAACCGCACCGCCGGGCCCTCCCCGTTCCGGCACCGCTGCGGCTCCCGGGCCAGGGGGGCGAAGGCCCGGGCAATGGTGGCCGTGTTGCGCAGGTTGTCGTCCAGCGGGAACGGGTTGAGGTCGATGGGGGCGTGCCCGTCCCGGTCGAAGATGCGCTGGTGCTCGTCGGTGAACACGAACAGCACGCCCCGGTCCGGGTCCTCGAGGCACTGGACCAGCGCCTCCCACCACAGCTCCCCGAAGTCCTGTCCCTCGTCCACGACGATCGCGTCGAACCGGTCCCCGTCCGGACGGGCGGCGGCCAGGTCCCGCAGCCGCTGGGGGAGCCGGTGCTCCCAGTAGTCGGGGTCGTCGTCCTCGCCGGGCTCCGCGCCCCATTCGACGGGCAGCCGGTGGAACAGGCCGATGTACGCCGGGCGCTCCTCCTCCGGCCACGCCCGGGACATCAGCTCGAAGTACCGTGCGAGTCCCCGGGAGTAGCACACGAGCGCCGTGCGGTGCCCGTCGCGGGTCAGCCGGCGGGCCTTGAGCATGGCCAGGTGGGTCTTGCCGGAACCGGCGCCTCCGGTGATCTGCGCGCGGTGCTGCCACCGCAGCAGGGACAGGGTGCGCTCCTGCTCCCGGGTGAGCTGGTTGCCGGAGTCCTCGAGCTCCCGGGCGAGGTCCTGCACGTTGCACAGGGACAGGTGGGTGCGGCGCAGGTTCTTGACGATCAGCTCCACGGTGGACGCGTCCGGTGGGCGGTAGGCCTGTGTGCTGCGGCGCAGCACCTGGTTCAGCCGTCCGGCGATGCCGTCCAGGTCGGTGCGGTCGAACAGCCGGTCCCGCGGGGCGTCGGGGACGTCCCAGTCCCCGGGCAGGCGCGTGTAGGGCAGGGCCGCGAAGAACGTGGTCCGCCCGCCCCCGCGGGACAGCCGCGGCGCCAGGTAGTCCAGGAGGGCGTGCATCCCGGACCGGGCCTGCTCCAGCGGCGACCGCTTCAGCCGGTGCGCCCCACCCCGGCCGGACTGGTGCCACTGCCCGTTCCGGACCGAGATGTCCCCGCCCTTCACCTCGATCACCGCGTTGCCCACACCCGGCCACAGCACCAGGAGATCCAGTTCCGCCTCGACCTCGTCCCCGGTGATGCGCTGCCCCGAGATCAGCACCGCGTCCTCGGGGAGCTGGGCCCGCAGCGCCTCCCAGACGCACTGCTCCGCCTCGAAGCCGGGCGGGAACTCCGGGGACTCCGGGAAGGTCTGCGGCATGGCCCCAGGCTACCCAGGATGTGCCATCGCAACCGGGAGGCAGTGCGCCGTCGCGTGATGAGGCGCGATCCGCGACCCCCTCGTGCCGGCGGGTCGGCATCTGTCGGTACGAGCGGCGCAATCCGACGGAACGCGACCCCTCGCGGTGGCAGGAGGCGGAACGCGACCCCTCGCGGCGGGGGGAGACGGAACGCGGCCCCCTCGCGGCGGCGGGGGAGGCGGAGCACGGCGAAGGGCCCCGGTGTCGACTGCGACACCGGGGCCCTCCGGGTGGTTCGACGGCTGAACCGTGCTGCTACATTCCGTCCTTGAAGTTCTTGCCCGCGTCCTTGACGTTCTCGCCGGCCTGCTTGGCGCTGCCGGACAGCTTGTCCGCCTGGCCCTCGGCCTGGAGGTCGCGGTTGTCGGTGGCGTCGCCGACCTTTTCCTTCGCGGTGCCGCCCGCCTTCTCCGCGGCGTTGCTGATCTTGTCTCCGAGTCCCATGGGCTCTCCCTCCGGTCGGTGAACAGGTGCTACCAGCGTAGACCCCTCAGCATGCTGAGGGAACAGGCGGGGCGCCCCGGAAGGGGTCATTCCCCCCAGGGCGAACAGCGCCCGCTCAGCGCTCCGGGACGTCGAGACCGGCCGCGGTCAGGCGCTCGCGCAGCCAGGCCGGGATCCTGCGGTCCATCCTCCGGTAGCGCCCGAGGTGCCGGCGCCAGTCCTCCGCGGCGACCGGGTGCGGGGCGTGCGCCGGGAGGGCGGGGTCGTCGTCGTAGTTGAGCACGAGCTCCACCCCGGGGCGCTGCCAGCGCCGACCGGCCACGGTGACGATCAGCGTGGCGGACAGCCACGACCCGTCCACGAGGTCGGCGTAGTCCTCCTGGAGGGCCCGGGCCAGCCGGCGCGGGGTGCTGCGCAGGCCCTCGGCGTCCACGGGCCGGCGGGTCGTGCGGTCGCCGCGGACCTCCCGCACCTGCAGGCGCAGGTCCCGGCCCACGCTCAGGACGTCCAGCACGAGCGCGTCCCATCCGGGCTCGGTCCCGTGGGCGCGGACGAGCCACCGGGCCAGCCGGTCGATGGTCCTGCGCTGCCGGGGGCTCTGGAGTCTGTCGGTCCGCACGGGCACACGCTAGCAAGCGCCGGGCCGGCGGCTCAGTCCGCCGTGATGACCACCTTCACCGCCCGGTGCTGCGCGGCGTTGCCGAACAGCTCGTAGGCCTCCTCCATCTGGGACATGGTGAAGCGGTGGGTGGCCATCGCCTTCGCGTCCAGCCGGCCGGAGCGGACCATGTTGAGCAGGCTGCCCACGGTGCGGCAGTCCACGAGCCCCATGTTGATGCGGACGTTGGAGATCCACATCCGGTCCAGGGGCAGCTCCACCGGCTTGCCGTGCACGCCGGCGTTGGCCACCGTGCCGTAGGGCCGGACCACGTCCAGGCAGGTCCGGAAGGTCTGGGGCACGCCCACGGCCTCGATGGCCACGTCCACGCCGAGACCGTCCGGGGACAGCGCCCTGATCCGCTCGACGGCGTCCGGGTCCCCGGCGTTGACCTTGTCCGTGGCCCCGAGCTCGAGGGCCTTGTCCATCCGGTTCTCGTCGAGGTCCACGGTGACGACGCGCCCGGCGCCGCAGAGGTTCGCCGTCATGACCGCGCCCAGGCCCACCGGCCCCGCGCCCACGATCGCGACCGTGTCGCCGGGCTTCGTGTTGCCGTTGAGGATGCCGATCTCGAAGCCCGTGGGCAGGGCGTCGGTCAGGAACAGGACGTCCTCGTCGTCGAGACCCTCCGGGACCTTGTGCACGGAGGTCTCCGCGAACGGCACGCGCACGTACTCGGCCTGCGTGCCGTCGATGAGGTGCCCGAACACCCATCCCACGCCGCCCAGGGTCTGGCAGTGGGAGGGCTGGTTGTTCCTGCAGTAGGAGCACTTCCCGCAGTTGGTGACCGCGGGGATGATGATCCGGTCGCCGGGCTCCAGCCCGGTCACGGCGTCCCCGACCTCGGTGATCGTGCCGACCGCCTCGTGGCCGAGGACCCGGCCGTCGACGACGGCGGGGACGTCGCCCTTGAGGATGTGCAGGTCGGTGCCGCAGATGGTGGTCGTGTCGACCTTCGCGATGACGTCGGTGGGGTCCTGGAGGGTCGGGTCCGGGACCTCCTCCCAGGCCTTGCGGCCCGGTCCGTGGTAGACGAGTGCCTTCATGGGGTCCTCCTCGGTCGCCGGTCCGGCGGGCTGCCGGGCCGCCCGTCCTCATCGTAGGCGCGAGGATCCCGGGCCGGCAGGGCTCACTGGTAGGAGACGAACCATGGCTGCGGCTCGATCGCGGACGTCTCCTCCGGTGTGAAGGTTGGTGTGTCCTCGTCGTAGAAGTTCTTCCACGCCATCCGGATCCCCTCCGGCAGGCCCTGCTGCAGCCGCTCCCACGTGCCCGTCTTCAGCTCGGGGGTGCCGTGGCCGTCGGCGTGCAGGACCAGCGCGAGCTCCGGGCGGGAGGCGTCCACGAGGTGGCGGTTCGTGATCATCGACTCCGCGAACTGGTGCAGGACCACCACCTTCTGCGGCAGGTCGTGGTCCCGGGTCAGGCCGGCGAGCCACGCCGTGGTCGCGTTGATCTCCGCGGCGTCCACCGAGCCGATCTGCACCATGTGCACCTGGTCCGGCCCCAGCCGCCACTCCGGGTCCAGGGCCAGGCCCACGTTGGGGAGCTCGAGCAGCTCCTGGTACTGCTGCGCCTGGCTCAGGAAGTCCTGCCGGCCGGGCTGGAGGTCCAGCACCACGTAGACGCCGTGCTCCGCCGCGGCCTCCACGTACGGGCGCAGCTCCTCGACCGGGAGCTCCTCGGAGTAGTCCCCGTCCTCGCCGGGGCCCGCGGAGGCCGTGGTCGCGATGATCTCGAAGGCGGGGACCACGGGCACGTCGCTGAAGGGCTCGTACTGGGCGGCGAGCTCCTTCGCCCGGACGGCCGACTCCTCGGGGCCCTGCTCCCCGAGCACGCCCAGCGCCGGCGTCCCGGGGCGGCCGTAGAGGGCGACCATCCGCCGGTCGGGGAACACCTCGGTGCCCCCGCCGATCAGCTCCGCGGGCTCCGCGGGCACGGGGGTCGGGGAGGGGGCGGCCGACGACGGCGACGCGTCCGCCGCCGGTGTCGCCGCCGAGCCGCTGCCGGCGCCCTGGGCGCAGCCGGTCAGGAGGAGCGCGGCGCACAGGGCCAGGGCGAGGGGGCGGGGCAGCGGCGAGCGGGTCATGGTCTGTCCTGGGGCCGAGGGGCAGGGGGGTCCGTCCAGCCTACGCACCGGCCGGTGCGCCGGGCGGGAACAGGACCCGGAACGGTGCCGGCCGCGGCGCGAGTGCGTCACGCGGCGACCCGGGCGGTCCGGGACCCCGCGACCGGGGCGGCCCGGGACCCGGCGGCCCGCCGGACCTCAGGCGGTGCCGGGCTCCCCGGACCCGCCCAGCTCGCCCAGCTCCTCGAGCAGCCGCAGGCCGCGCTCGGCCCAGGCGATCTCCTGGTCGGCGCGGGCCACCTGCCCCTCGTAGGCGAAGACCTTGAACCGGGTGATCCGCTCCCACTGCTCCTCGGGGTTGGCCGCCAGCCGGCGCGCCAGCGTGGGGCTCGTGCGGTCCTGGAGCGCCCTGATCTGCTGGAGGGCCTGCGCGCGCTGGTCCCGGTAGTGCTCGATGTGGGCGTGCAGCTGCGCGGCCGCGGCGCCGGGGGAGGCCCACTCGAAGTAGGCGGCCCGCAGGTGGGCGGGGTCCCGCTCCCGGACGTAGCCGAGCGGCTGGTCCTGCCACTGCCGCAGGGCGCGCTCGCCCTCGGGTGTGATCGAGTACTCCGTCTTGGTGGCCCCGCGCGATCCCCAGGGGACGGGCCGGCTCGTGAGCAGCCCCTCCGCGTGCATCTTGCGCAGCTCCGGGTAGATCTGCGAGTCGGGGGCGTGCCACACGTGGCCCACGGAGGAGCTGAACTGCTTGACCACGTCGTAGCCGGTCAGCGGCCCCGAGGAGAGCAGTGCCAGCAGGGCCGAGCGGAGGCTCACGGGCGGTTCCTTCCGTCGCAGCAGGGGTCGTCCTGCTGAGCCTAGCCGGGAGCCGGCCCCGTGACCCTTGTCACTCACTATGGACATAGATATTGTGTGTCCTGCGCCACGACTATCTATCGAGATAGTGAGTGGATCGTGCTCGCCCCGGACCGCCCAGCAGAGGACCGCACCATGACCGTCGCCGCCACGAGGACCACCTCCACCGCCAAGCTCCTGTCCCACCCGCTCGACGCCTGGTACGTGGCCGGGTGGGACCACGAGATCACCGCCAAGGGCATCCTCTCCCGCACCGTGGCGGGACGCCCGCTGGCCCTGTACCGCACCGAGGACGGCCGTCCCGTGGCCCTGGCGGACGCCTGCTGGCACCGGCTCGCCCCGCTCTCCCAGGGCCGGCTCGTGGGCCGCGACGAGATCCAGTGCCCGTACCACGGGCTGCGCTACAACGCCGCGGGGCGGTGCACCTCGATGCCCGCCCAGGAGACGCTGAACCCCTCCGCCACCGTGCCGTCCTACCCGGTGCTCGAGCGCCACCGCTACGTGTGGGTGTGGCTGGGCGACCCCACGCGGGCGGACCCCGCCCTGTTGCCCGACATGCACCAGATGGACAGCCCCGAGTGGGCCGGCGACGGCGAGACCATCCACGCCCCCTGCAACTACCAGCTGGTCCTCGACAACCTCATGGACCTCACGCACGAGGAGTTCGTGCACTCCTCCAGCATCGGCCAGGAGGAGCTGTCCGAGTCGGAGTTCGAGACCACCCACGACGAGCGCTCCGTGACCGTGACCCGCTGGATGCGCAACATCGACCCCCCGCCCTTCTGGCTCAAGAACATGCGGGACCGGTTCCCGGGCTTTGAGGGCAAGGTGGACCGCTGGCAGATCATCCATTACACCTTTCCCTCCACCATCTGCATCGACGTCGGCGTCGCCGAGGCCGGCACCGGGGCGCCCGAGGGGGACCGCTCCCGCGGGGTCAACGGCTACGTGATGAACACGATCACCCCGGAGACGGACCGCTCCTGCCACTACTTCTGGGCCTTCATGCGCAACTACCGCCTGGAGAGCCAGCTCATCACCACCCAGCTGCGCAACGGCGTGCACGGGGTGTTCGGGGAGGACGAGGCCATGCTGCAGGCCCAGCAGGCGGCCATCGACGCCAACCCCGAGCACGAGTTCTACAACCTCAACATCGACATGGGCGGGATGTGGGTGCGCCGGCTCCTCGAGCGCGCGCTCGAGGCCGAGGGCCGCCCCGCCGCCGCCCCGGCCGCTCCCGCCGGGGCCTGAGGAGGGGTCGTGGCCGATTCCCAGCACGAGGTCTGGCAGCGCGCCGCCGTCGTCGCCGTCGAGGACGTCGCCGCCGGCATCCGGCGCGTCGTCCTGCGTCCCGACCGGCCCTGCCCGGTGCGGCCGGGCGAGCACGTGGACGTCCGCGTCCTCGTCCACGGCGAGCAGCAGGTGCGCTCCTACTCCGTGGTCGACGCCGACGCTGACGGCGCGCAGCTCGCCGTCAGCGTCTTCCGCACCCCCACCTCCCGCGGCGGCTCGATCTTCATGCACGGTCTCGAGCCCGGGCAGGTCCTCGAGATCACCCAGCCGCTGCAGAACTTCCCGCTGCGCGTGGGGGCCCCGTCCTACGTCCTGCTGGCCGGCGGCATCGGCATCACCGCGATCGCCGGGATGGCGGCGCTGCTGCGCCGGCTCGGCGCGGACTACCGCCTCGTCTACGTTGCCCGCTCCCGGCCCGCCATGGCCTACCTCGACGACCTGGCCGCCCTGCACGGGGACCGGCTCGAGGCGCACATCGACGACGAGGGCGGCTCGCTCGACGTCCCGGCCCTCGTGGCCGGCGTGCCTGCGGGCGCCGAGCTCTACATGTGCGGCCCCATCCGGCTCATGGACGCGGTGCGCCGCGCCTGGGCCGAGCGCGGGCTGGACCCGACCGGCCTGCGCTACGAGACCTTCGGCAACAGCGGCTGGTTCGAGGCCGAGCCGTTCGTGGTCCGCGTCCCCCGGCTGGGCGCCGAGACCGTCGTCGGCCCCGACGAGTCCCTGCTCGAGGCCCTCGAGCGGGAGGGACTCGACATGATGTCCGACTGCCGCAAGGGCGAGTGCGGGCTCTGCCAGGTCAAGGTCCTCGGCCTGGCCGGGCGGATCGACCACCGCGACGTGTTCTACTCGGACCGGCAGAAGCAGACCGGCACGTCCATGTGCTGCTGCGTCTCGCGGGTGGTCTCCCCCGCACCGGCGGCCGATCCCGGCGAGCGCCCGGCCGCCGTCCTCACCATCGACGTCCCCTGAGAGGCTCCCCATGGACATCCGACACCAGATCGACGCATCCAGGATGTCGTCGTACCAGTGGCTCATCATCGCGGTGACCACGTTCCTCAACGCCCTCGACGGCTACGACGTGCTCGCCATGGCGTTCACGGCCACCTCCGTGACCGAGGAGTTCGGGCTCTCCGGCTCCCAGCTGGGCTGGCTGCTCAGCGCCGGGCTCATCGGCATGGCCGTGGGCTCCCTCGTCCTCGGGCCCTTCGCGGACTGGTACGGCCGGCGGAGGATCCTCGTGCTGGCGCTCGCCGTCAACGCCCTCGGCCTGTTCCTGTCCACCACGGCCGGGTCCGTGCTCGAGCTCGGGCTGTGGCGCGTCGTCACCGGCCTGGGCGTGGGCGGCATCCTCGCCTCCGCCACGGTGATCACCAGTGAGTACGCCAGCGCCCGCCACCGCGGCATGGCCGTGAGCATCTTCACCGCGGGCTACGGCGTGGGCGCCACCCTCGGCGGCATGGGCGCGACCCAGCTGATCCCCGCCTTCGGCTGGCGCTCCGTGTTCCTCACCGGCGGCCTGCTCACCCTCGTGGCGATCGCGCTCGTGCTGGCAGTGCTGCCCGAGTCCGTGGACTACCTCCGCACCCGGCGGCCCGCGGGCGCCGTGCAGAAGCTCGACCGCATCGCCCGTCGCCTGCGCCTCGAGGGGGAGGTCGAGCTCGGCCCCGTCCCGGCGGGCGCCGGCGAGCGGCGGAGCAGCGTGGGCCTGCTGCTCAGCGGCCGCTACCGCACCGCGACCCTCCTGCTGTGGGCGGCCTTCTTCGTCATCATGTTCGGCTTCTACTTCGCCAACTCCTGGACGCCCCGGCTCCTCGTGGAGACCGGGATGACCGAGCAGCAGGGCATCGTCGGCGGGCTCATGCTCACGATGGGCGGCACCTTCGGGTCCCTGCTCTACGGCGCGCTGACCACCAGGTGGGACGAACGGCTGACCCTGATGGCCTTCACGGTGCTCTCCGCGGTGACCCTCGTGCTGTTCATCACCACCACGTCCGTGCCCCTGCTGGCGTTCTCCTCCGGCGTGGTGGTCGGCATGCTCATCAACGGCTGCATCGCCGGGCTCTACACCGTGGCGCCCATGACCTACGAGCCCGGCATCCGGACCACCGGCGTGGGCTGGGGCATCGGGGTCGGCCGGGCCGGGGCGATCCTCGCCCCCATCGCGGTCGGCGCGCTGCTGGACACCGGCTGGACCCCCACGCAGCTCTACGTCGGCGTGGCGGTCGTCGTCGCCCTCGCGGCCCTGGCCCTCGTCCGGCTGCGCCCCTACGAGGAGACCGCCGAGGAGGCCGCCGACGCGTCCGCCGCGGGCGCGGCCGGACCGACCGGTGAGCGACCGGGGCTCACCAGCCCCGGGTCCCCGGAGCGCCCTTGAACGGACCGACCACCCGCGAGGTGATCCAGCCCCCGTAGAAACCGCCCTCCTGCGGGAGCACCTGCTCCCCGGCGACGAGGCACCGGTCCATCATCCCGGGCATCAGCGCCACGTGCCCGCGCAGGGACTCGAAGCCCGGCGCGGGGGAGGGGTAGGTCCAGGCCGCCCGCGGCGCGGTGCGGGCCCCGCCCCGGACGTCGAAGTACGCCGCCGCGCCCTTCCACTCGCACCACGAGCTCCCCTCGCACGGGACCAGGGCGCCCTCGGCGAAGGCCTCGCGGGGCAGGTAGTAGGTGGGCGGGTGGCTGGTCTCGAGCACCCGCAGCGCGGCCGTGGTGGAGGCGATGCGCGCACCGCCCAGCCACACCTCCACGTGCTCCCGGGTGGGCTCGGTCCGGGGCGGTCTCGGGTAGTCCCACACGGACTCCTGGCCGGGGCCGGGGGTCTCGGGCCGGGGTCGTCTCATCTGCGCTCCGTCCGGACGCCCGCCCGTCCGCGCCGGCCGGCGCGGTCTTCGGGCGTCACACAGTGGTGAGTGCTGCATCACTATGCTACGGCGCATGACGACACCCTGGAGTGCTTGCCGTGGAATGGATAACGTGCGGGGATGCTCATCTCAGGCCTTCTCATCGGCGCCGCCCTCGGGTTCGTCCTCCAGCGCGGCCGCTTCTGCGTCACCGGCGCGTTCCGCGACGTCTGGATCGCGAAGAACACGTGGTGGCTGTCCGCCTTCTTCGTGGCCATCGCCGTCCAGGCGGTCGGCATCTGGGTGCTGAACGCCCTCGGCGTCATCACCCTCGAGGCCTCGGCCTTCCCGTGGCTGGCCACGATCGTGGGCGGCTTCGTCTTCGGCTTCGGCATCGTCCTCGCCGGCGGCTGCGCCACCGGCACCTACTACCGCGCCTCCGAGGGACTCGTCGGCTCCTGGTTCGCGCTCATCTTCTACGCGCTGTTCGCGACCATCTCCAAGTACGGCCCGCTGGCCGGGACCACCGAGGCCATGCGCGGCGTGACGGTCGGCACCCAGGGCTCGATCCACGAGACCCTCGGCGTCTCCCCGTGGGTGCTCGTGCTGGCCCTCGTCGCCGTCACCGGCCTGTGGGCCCGCCACCACCTCACCAAGCCGCGGATGAAGATGGCCACGCTCCCGCCGGAGCGGACCGGCCTGAACCACCTGCTGTTCGAGAAGGCCTGGAACCCGTTCGCCACCGCCGTGGTCATCGGCATCATCGCGATCATCGCCTGGCCCGCCAGCTGGGCCACCGGCCGCGAGTCGGGCCTCGGCATCACCACCCCATCCGCGAACATCGCCGGCTACCTGACCACGGGCGACGTCGAGCTCGTCGACTGGGGCGTGTTCCTGGTCCTGGGCATCCTGATCGGCTCGTTCATCGCGGCCAAGGGCTCGGGCGAGTTCAAGCTCCGCGTCCCCGACGCGCAGACCATCGTCCGCTCCATCGGCGGCGGCGCCCTCATGGGCGTCGGCGCGGCGTGGGCCGGGGGCTGCACCATCGGCAACGCCCTGGTCGCCACCGCCGCCTTCGAGTGGCAGGGCTGGGTCAGCTTCGCCGTCATGATCCTCGGCACCGGCGCGGCCGCCAAGCTCTTCATCGCCCCCCGCAAGACGTCCGCCGCCCCGGGCCGCGTCCCGGCCGGCGTCTGACCCACCGACCCCCAGTCCCAGGAGGCACCACCCATGGCACAGCACATCCTCGAGACCGACGGTCTCGTCTGCCCGTTCCCCGTGGTCGAGGCGAAGGCCGCGATGGCCGAGATGCCCGCCGGCGACGAGCTCGTCATCAACTTCGACTGCACCCAGGGCACCGAGGCCATCCCGCGCTGGGCGGCCGAGAACGGCTACCCCGTCACGCAGTTCAGCAAGCGCGGTGCGGCCGAGTGGTCGATCACCGTGCAGAAGGCCTGATCCCCCGGGACCCCCACGCAGCGGCGGACCCCTGCGACCGAGCATCCTCGGGCGCGGGGGTCCGTCGTCGTCGGTGGGCCCGGTCACACCGGACCCTACTAAAATGAACGCTGATCATTTAGAGTGGCAGGCACCGCGTTCTTGCCCGCAGAGAGGAACCACCATGAGCGACGTCCTGCAGAACTACGTCGACGGCGTCTTCGTCGACGCCCACGGCACCGGCCGGATCGACGTGGTCGACCCCACCACCGGCACCACGGTCGCCGTCTCCCCGGTCTCCGACGCCACGGACGTGGACCGGGCCTTCGCCGCCGCCCGCGCGGCGTTCCGGAGCTGGAAGCGCACCACGCCGAGCGAGCGGCAGCTCCTGCTGCTCCGGCTCGCGGACGCGCTCGAGACGCACAGCGACGAGCTCGTCGAGGCCCAGCACCGCAACACCGGCCAGCCGCGGCAGATGATCGCCGACGAGGAGGTCGCCGCCGGCGCCGACAACCTGCGCTTCTTCGCCGGCGCCGCCCGGACCCTCGAGGGCAAGGCCGCGGCGGAGTACCTGGGCGGGCACACCTCCTACGTGCGGCGCGAGCCGGTCGGCGTCGTGGCGCAGGTGACGCCGTGGAACTACCCGCTGCTGATGGCGATCTGGAAGCTCGGCCCCGCGCTGGCCGCCGGCAACACGGTGGTCCTCAAGCCCTCCGACACCACTCCTGAGTCCACCCTCGTCCTGGCCCGGCTCATCGACGGGATCTTCCCGGCCGGCGTGGTCAACGTGCTGCTCGGGGACGGCTCCACGGGAGCGCTCATGACCGGGCACCGGACCCCGGCCATGGTCTCGATCACCGGGTCCGTCCGTGCCGGCCGCGCCGTGGCCCTCGCCGCAGCGCAGAACCTGACGCGCGGGCACCTGGAGCTCGGCGGCAAGGCGCCCGCGGTCGTCTTCGCGGACGCCGACCTGCCCGCCGCGGCCAAGGCGCTCGTGGAGTTCGGCACCTTCAACGCCGGCCAGGACTGCACCGCGGTGACGCGCGTCCTGGTCCAGGACAGCGCCCACGACGAGTTCGTGCGCCTGCTCGCCGCGGCCGCCCGGGACATCGTGACGGGCGACCCGGACGAGTCCAAGAACTTCTACGGCCCGCTCAACAACGCCCGCCACTTCGAGGACGTGTGCCGCAAGCTCGCCGAGCTGCCCGAGCACGCGAGCGTGGTCACCGGCGGGAAGCCGGTGCCGGGCTCCCCCGGCTACTTCTTCGAGCCCACCGTGGTGTCCGGGGTGCGCCAGGACGACGCCCTCGTCCAGGAGGAGACCTTCGGCCCGGTGCTCACCGTGCAGCCCTTCGCCACGGAGGAGGAGGCGCTCGAGCTGGCCAACGACGTCGACTACGCCCTCGCCTCGAGCGTGTGGACCACCGACCACGGCACGGCCATGCGGGTCTCCCGCGAGCTCGAGTTCGGGTGCGTCTGGGTCAACACCCACGTCATGCTGGTCTCCGAGATGCCGCACGGCGGGTTCAAGGACTCCGGCTACGGCAAGGACCTCTCGCTCTACTCGGTCGAGGAGTACACCCAGGTCAAGCACGTGATGCACGCCCTGGACGCCTGAGCCGGCGCGGCCGGGGCTCAGTCCTGGCCGGCGGATCCGTCCTGACCGGCGGATCCGTTCTGACCGGCGGATCCGGCCTGCCGGCCGGCCCGGTCCCGGGCGGCCGCCAGGCGCAGCCGGAAGCCCTCCAGCATGGCGGTGAGGGCCGCGTCGAAGGCCGCGTCCGCCGCGGCGGTGGCGTCCGCCGGCCGTGCCTGCACGGCGGCGGCGAACACCGGGGCGAGGTCCGCGCGCTCCCCGGGGTCGAAGATGTCGGCGGGCGCCGTCGCGTCGTACGCGGCGCCGAAGACGAGCGACTCGATCGAGACGATCACGTCCACGATGCTGGCGCGCTCCCAGCCCGCGTCCGCGAGCCCGGAGGCCACGGTCTCGTACATCTGCAGGGTGTGCGGGGAGTCGGCGACCGGCTGGACGGCCATGATCGGGATCATGGCCGTGTGCTGGGCGTAGCAGTCCCGGTAGGACCGCGCCCAGCTCTCGAGGGCCCGGTCCCACGGGACGGTGCCGAAGGCGGAGCAGTCGATGCCCTGGTTGATCGCGTCCTGGACCCGGATCAGCACCTCGCGCTTCGACGGCGTGTGGTTGTACAGGGCCGAGGTGGAGACCTTCAGCTCCCGCGCGAGCTCGGTCATCGTCAGGTGCCGGTAGCCCCGGGTGGCCACGATCTTGATCGCGGCCTTCGTGATCCGCTCCTCGGAGAGCACCGGATGGCGCGGGCGACCGCGACGCCGAGGGGCGGGGCCGGCGGGAGCCATGAGCAGATCCTCCTGCGGTCGGGGCATGTGGCGCTTCCTCCTGAGTCTAGGTGCAACGAGTTGGTGACGGCTCTTGACGAGCACGGGCCGGAGCCCATTTAATGAACCTAATTCATTTTAGTGTGAAGGAGAGCACAGTGACCGATCAACGCACCCTGGGCAGCGAGACCGCGATCGAGCGCGACGTCGTCGTCGTGGGGGCCGGCCCCGCCGGGCTCATGGCCGCCCGCACGCTCGTGGCCGCCGGGCGGACCGTGGCGGTCCTCGAGGCCCGCGACCGCGTGGGCGGGCGCACCTGGTCGAAGACCGTGGACGGCGCGTTCCTGGAGATCGGCGGGCAGTGGATCTCCCCCGACCAGACCGAGCTGCTGGCGCTGGTCGACGAGCTCGGCCTGGAGACCTACCAGCGCTACCGCGAGGGCGAGTCCGTCTACCTGGCGCCGGACGGGACCCGCCACACCTACACCGGCTCGATGTTCCCGGCGGGGGAATCCACGATCGCCGAGATGGAGAAGCTCGTCGCGCTCCTGGACGGGCTCGTGGCCGAGATCGGCGCCACCGAGCCGTGGGCGCACCCGGCGGCCCGGGAGCTGGACACCATCTCCTTCCACCACTGGCTGCGGCAGCACTCCGACGACGAGGCCGCCTGCAGCAACATCGGGATCTTCGTGGCCGGCGGGATGCTCACCAAGCCCGCGCACGCGTTCTCCGTGCTGCAGGCCGTGCTCATGGCCGCCTCCGCCGGGTCCTTCTCGAACCTCGTGGACGAGGACTTCATCCTCGACCGGCGCGTGGTCGGCGGCATGCAGTCCGTCTCGGAGACCATGGCGGCGGAGCTGGGCGAGGACGTCGTCTTCCTGGACACCCCGGTGCGCACGATCCGCTGGGCCGGTGACGGCGGCACCTACGCCGAGCACGTCCCGGGCACCCCGGTGACCGTGTGGTCCGACCGGCTCACGGTGCGGGCGAAGGACGTGGTCGTGGCCGTCCCGCCCAACCTCTACTCCCGGATCTCCTTCGAGCCGCCCCTGCCGCGGCTGCAGCACCAGATGCACCAGCACCAGTCGCTGGGCCTCGTGATCAAGGTGCACGCCGTCTACGAGACGCCCTTCTGGCGGGACAAGGGCCTCTCCGGCACCGGCTTCGGCGCCCACGAGCTCTCCCAGGAGGTCTACGACAACACCAACCACGGGGACCCGCGCGGCACCCTGGTCGGCTTCGTCTCGGACGAGCGGGCCGACGAGCTCTTCGGCCTGCCCGCCGAGGAGCGCCGCCGGCTGATCCTCGAGTCCCTCTCCCACTACCTGGGGGAGGAGGCCCTGCACCCGGTGGTCTACTACGAGTCCGACTTCGGCTCCGAGGAGTGGACCCGCGGCGCCTACGCCGCCAGCTACGACCTCGGCGGCCTGCACCGCTACGGCGCCCACCAGCGCACCCCGGTGGGCCCGATCCGCTGGGCCTGCTCCGACCTCGCGGCCGAGGGCTACCAGCACGTCGACGGCGCCCTGCGGCAGGGCCGGCTCGCCGCGGCCGAGGTCCTCGGCGCCGGCTCGCTGACGGGCGCGGAGCGATGACCACCGCCGGGGTGCCGCGCTACGTGGTCGGCTACAGCGGCGACCGGCGCAGCCGGGACGCCGTGCGGCTGGGCGTCGCGCTCGCGCGCGACGTGGGCGCCGAGCTCGAGGTCGTCCTCGTGCTGCGCGCGGACGACCCGTACCAGCAGGTCTACCCGCCGGTGGGGGACATCTCGCCCGTGCTCCGCCGGCAGGCCCACCAGTGGCTGCGCGAGGCCGCCGCCCTGGTGCCCGAGGGGATCACGGCCCGCACCCACGTGCGGGAGGCGCGATCCGTGCCCACCGGCCTGGTCGAGGCCGCCACCGAGCTGGGGGCCGCGATGATCGTGGTCGGCGCCGGGACGGGCGGCGGCCGCTTCACCCTGGGTTCCGTGGTGAACGCGCTGCTGCACAGCTCGCCGGTCCCCGTGGCGCTCGCCCCGCGCCGTTACCCCGGGGACGAGCCGCTGACCCGGGTCTACGCCGCCGTGGGCACCCGCCCCGGGGCGCACCAGGTCATCCGGGAGGCCGCCGAGGCGGTCGAGCGCTCCGGCCTGGAGCTGGAGCTCCTCTCGTTCCTCGAGGGCGAGGCCGCGGACCCGGGCGCCACCGAGCAGGCCCGCCGGCGCGTCGAGGAGCACCTGGAGGCCGCAGCGGCCGAGGCCCGCCGGACCGGGCCCGTGACCGTGCGGGTCGCCTCCGGGCGGACCCTCAAGAAGGCCGCGCAGGACGTCGACTGGGCTCCCGGCGGCCTCCTGCTCATCGGCTCGTCCCGCCTCGCCCAGGGGCGGCAGACCTTCCTGGGCACCACCGCAGCACGGCTGCTCAAGCACGTCCCGGTCCCGATGGTCGTGGTCCCACGACCGGCCCGCACGGAGGAGAACTGATCATGAGCGCTTCCGACATCGAGGCGCCGGCACGCTCCGGCACCGACAAGGGCCTGAGCAAGGGCGCCGTGGGGCTGCTCGGCTCCGTGGTCATCGGCGTCTCCTGCATCGCCCCGGCCTACACCCTCTCCGCCGCCCTGGGCCCCACCGCCGCGGAGGTCGGCACCTCCCTGCCGGCGATCTTCCTGGTGGGCTTCATCCCCATGCTGCTCGTGGCCTTCGGCTACCAGCAGCTCAACCGGGCCATGCCGGACTCTGGCACCACCTTCACCTGGGGCTCCAAGGCCTTCGGGCCGTGGCTGGGCTGGATGGGCGGCTGGGGGCTGCTGGCCGCCACCATCCTGGTGCTCTCCAACCTCGCCGGTGTGGCCGTGGACTTCCTCTACCTCGCCCTCGCCCAGATCACCGGCAACGACGCCATCGCCGAGCTGACGCGCAACGTGCCCGTCAACGTGGCCACGTGCCTCGTGTTCGTGGCCCTGGCCGCCTGGATCTCGTACCGCGGGATGGAGACCACCAAGGCGTTCCAGTACGTGCTCGTGGCGTTCCAGGCGATCGTGCTCCTGTGGTTCTCGATCGCGGCCTTCGGCCACGTGGCCGCCGGCACCGCCTACGAGGGGCTGACCGTGCGCGCCGAGTGGTTCAACCCGTTCGGCGTCGAGTCCTTCTCCGCGTTCGCGGCGGGCGTGTCCCTGTCCGTGTTCATCTACTGGGGCTGGGACGTGGTGCTCACCATCAACGAGGAGACCAAGGGCTCGGCGACCACCCCGGGCAGGGCCGCCCTGACCACCATCTTCGTGATCGTGGCCCTCTACATGACCATCGCCCTCGCGGTGCTCACGTTCTCCGGGGTCTCCGACCAGGGGCTGGGGATGGGCAACGAAGAGATCCAGGAGAACATCTTCGCGGCCCTCGCGGGGCCCGTGATGGGCCCCTTCGCGATCCTGATGTCCCTCGCGGTGCTGTCCTCCTCGGCGGCCTCCCTGCAGTCCACGTTCGTCTCCCCGGCCCGCACGATGCTGGCCATGGGCTACTACGGCGCGCTGCCGGGGAAGTTCGCCCGGGTCACCCCGCGGTTCCAGACCCCGGGCTACGCGACGGTCGCGGCGGCCGTGATCTCCGCCGGCTTCTACGCCGTGATGCGCGTGGTCTCCGAGAACGTCCTCTGGGACACCATCACCACCCTCGGCATGATGGTCTGCTTCTACTACGGGGTCACCGCCCTGGCCTGCGTCTGGTACTTCCGCCGCGAGGCGTTCCGGGGGCCGAAGAACGCGTTCACCAAGTTCCTCGCGCCGCTGCTCGGGGGGATCCTGCTGCTCGTCTTCTTCGGGCAGACGGCCTACGACTCGATGGACCCGGACTACGGCTCCGGCTCGCAGATCGGCGGCGTGGGCCTCGTGTTCCTCCTGGGCGTGGGCATCCTGCTGCTCGGCGTCGCGATGATGCTCGTCCAGTACCGGCGCAACCCGGCCTTCTTCCTGGAGCGCTTCGAGACCACCGAGCTGCCGGTCCTGGACTAGCTCCTCCCTCCTTTTTCGAAGGAATTTTCGGACACCGGCG
>NZ_AOSQ01000033.1:0-28874 GCF_000349605.1 Kocuria sp. UCD-OTCP | reverse complement strand
GTGCCGAACATCAGCAGCATCAGCGTGCCGTGCATGGTGAACAGCTGGTTGTACTGCTCCTTGGTCTCCAGGATCTGCATGCCCGGCTCGAAGAGCTCGGCGCGGATCAGCAGCGCCATGACGCCGGCGATGCAGAAGAAGGCGAACGAGGAGATCAGGTACATGTACCCGATCGTCTTGTGGTCGGTGGACGTGATCCAGTTGACGACCATCCGTCCCTTGGACCGGGGCACCACGCGCGGAGCGACAGTGGCTGCCTCGTCCCGTGAATACTCGAGTGTGGACACCGGTACTCCTTAGTTGTTAAAAGATTCTTGCTGCTGGTCGTCCGCGCCCGGGTAGGAGTCGCGGCTGTACTCCTCGCCCAGGGCCCCGGTCTGGCCGGCGTCGCGCAAGGACTGGATGTGGGCGTCGTACTCGGCCTGGCTGACCACGTTGACGTTGAACAGCATCTCCGAGTGGTACTCGCCGCAGAACTCGGCGCACTTGCCGAAGTACTCGCCCTCACGGCCCGTGGTGATGCTGATGTTGTTGGTGCGTCCCGGGAACATGTCCGCCTTCTCGAGGAACGCGGGGACCCAGAAGGAGTGGATGACGTCGCGGGAGGTGACCTGCAGCTCGACGTCGCTGTCGACGGGCAGGTACAGGGTGGGCACCCGCTCGGGGACGCCCTCCTCGCCGTCGAGGTGGCCCTGGATGCCGGTGTCCCAGACGTCGTCGGTCAGGTAGTTGAAGTCCCAGGCCCACTGCTTGCCGTAGACCTGGACGGTCACGTCCGGGTTGTCGTGCTGGGCCGTGATCTCGGCCTGGGTCCGCTCGGTGAAGAAGAACAGGGACATGATCAGGGCGATCGGGACGATCGTGTAGAAGACCTCGAGCGGGGCGTGGTACGCCACCTGGCGCGGGTAGCCGGTCTCGTTCTTGCGCCGGCGGTAGGCGATCATGCACCAGAGCATGAGGCCCCAGGTCACCAGTCCCACGACGAGGGCCGCGATCCAGGACCCGACCCACAGGTCGAGGATCATGTCGGCGTTGTCGGTGGTGCCACGCTCGGTGGGCATCCAGCCGAGCTTCGCCTCTTCCGAGCAACCCGTCAGCGCGGTTGCTGCCAGGACTGCTACCGCAGACACCTTCGCCGTGCGGCGCCGGAGGCTGTCGGTTCGTGTGTGCGAACTCACAGACGGCCCTTCCTCTTCTTCTCGTGCTCGTCGTCTGCGCGCCGAAGGCCCCGATTCGAAGAGCCCGGACACAGTCAGGTGGAATGTTTCCCTCCGAGCTTACCCCGTGTCGCTGACATCTGGTGACACAGTGTCAGCTTCCGCGCGGCGCTCGGAGGCCCCTCTTGGAGCGGTCCGCGGGACCCCCCGGAAACGCCGAGAGGCCCGCCGTCCGGACGGACGACGGGCCTCTCGGGAGGAGCGGACGGACTCAGTGGAAGGAGTCGCCGCAGGCGCAGGAACCCCCCGCGTTGGGGTTGTCGATCGAGAACCCCTGCTTGGAGATCGTGTCCTCGAAGTCGACCGTGGAGCCCTCGAGGTAGGGCACGCTCATCTTGTCCACGATGACCTCGACGCCGCCGAAGTCCCGCACGGAGTCCCCGTCCAGGATGCGCTCGTCGAAGTACAGCTGGTAGATGAGGCCCGAGCAGCCGCCGGGCTGGACCGCCACGCGCAGCCGGAGGTCGGTGCGGCCCTCCTGCTCGAGCAGGGCGCGGACCTTCTGGGACGCGACGTCGGTCAGCTGGACGCCGTGGGTGGGCAGGCCGTCCACTGCGGCGCCGTTCTCGGTCGTGACGCTCATGATGCTCACTTTCTGTGGAGGGGTGCCGCACGGGGTCGGACCGGCGGCGGGTCTGTCACGGGCACAACGGATGGGCGATCGGGTTCATTCCCGGATCCGCCGCCCGGGGCGGGCGGCGTCGTCGAGGGCGAGCAGCATCAGCGTCTCCGCGACCACCGCGCGCTCGAACTCCGCCAGGTGCAGCGACTCGTTGGCGCTGTGCGCCCGGGAGTCCGGGTCCTCGACGCCCGTGATGAGGATGCCGGCCTCAGGATAGACCTCCAGGAGGTCCGCGGTGAAGGGGATGGAGCCGCCGATCCCCGTCTCCACGGCGGGCCGGCCCCACGCCTCCCCCAGCGCCCACCGGGCGATCCGCGCGGACTCGGAGCTCATGTCGGTGCGGAAGGACTGTCCCGTCTCCTCGAGCTCGAAGCGCACGTGCGCCCCGAACGGCGCGTGCTCCTCCACGTGGCGCCGGAGGGCCTCCGCGGCCTCGGCGGGATCCTGGCCCGGCGCCGTGCGCAGGCTCAGCTTCGCGCGGGCGGATGCGGCGATGGTGTTGGCGGCGGTGTCCACGGGCGTGACGTCCATGCCCGTGACCGACAGCGCGGGCTGCGTCCAGAGCCGGGAGGCGATCGAACCGCGCCCGGCCAGCCGGACGCCCTCCAGGACCGCCGCGTCGGCCCGGAACCGCTCCTCGTCGTAGACCAGGTCGGTGCGGTCCTCGGCGAGCAGCCCCTCGACGGCGACCGCGCCGTCGTCGTCGTGCAGGGTCGCGATGAGCCGGGCCAGCAGCGTGGGCGCGTCCAGGACCGGGCCGCCGTACATGCCCGAGTGCACGGCGTGCTCGAGCACGGACAGCTCCACGACGGCGCCGACCATCCCGCGCAGGCTCGTGGTCAGGGCGGGCACGCCGACCTCCCAGTTGGCGGAGTCCGCGATCACGATGACGTCCGCGGCCAGCCGTTCCCGGTGGGCCTCCAGGAAGTCCCGGAAGGACGGGGAGCCGGCCTCCTCCTCCCCCTCCACGAAGACGGTCACGCCTAGGCCGAAGTCGTCGCCGCGGTGGGCGGTCGCGGCGCGCAGGGCGGCGGCGTGGGCCATCACCCCGGCCTTGTCGTCGGCCGCGCCCCGCCCGTACAGGCGGCCGTCGCGCTCCTCGGCGACGAACGGTTCGGAGTCCCACAGCTCGCGCCGGCCCGGGGGCTGGACGTCGTGGTGGGCGTAGAGCAGCACGGTCGGCCGGCCGGGCGCGGGCCGGCGGTGGGCGACGACGGCGGGGTGTCCCGGCCCGTCGCCCAGGGGCACGCGCAGGATCTCCACCTCCTCCAGGCCGGCGTCCGCGAGCACGCCGGCCACGGCCACCGCACTGCGCTCGAGCTGCGCGGCGTCGAAGGACTCCCAGGCGATGCCGGGGATCGCGACCAGCTCGACGAGCTGCTCGAGGGTCCGCGGCATGTCCGCGCGCACGGCCGCGCGCACGGTGTCGACGGGGACGGGGACGGTCGGGGCACAGGGCTCGCTCATGGCACCCACCCTATGTCCGGGGCCCGGCAGGGGCCGGCAGGTCCGTCGGCTATCCTTGACGGGTGTTTGGACGCAAGAAGGAAGCAGACCGCGCAGGGTCCACGTCGGTGACCGCTGCGGCCGCCCCGACGGAACCGGTGGCCGCCCCGCGGCAGACCCCGGGCAAGGGCCGGCCCACGCCCAGCCGCCGGCAGCAGGAGGCGGCCCGGCGCCGGCCCCTGGTCCCGGAGGACCGCAAGGCCGCGAAGGCGCAGTCCCGCGACGCCGCGCGCGAGCAGCGGATGCGGGCGCAGGCCGGCATGGCGGCCGGGGACGAGCGGTTCCTCGGGCCGCGGGACCGCGGCCCGCAGCGCCGGTTCGCGCGGGACTGGGTGGACTCCCGGATCAACGTGGGCGAGTACCTCATGGTCGTGGCGCTGCTCGCGCTCGTCATCCTGTTCTTCCCCGTCCAGGACGTGGCCACCTACGGCGTCTACCTCATCTGGGCGCTGATGATCCTGGGCATCGTGGACGCCGTGCTGTCGACGGCCCGGATGAAGAAGGCCATGCAGGCGAAGTTCGGGACCGTGGAGCGCGGCGTGCGCTGGTACGCCGCGATGCGCTCCTTCACGATGCGCCGCCTCCGCCTGCCCAAGCCCCAGGTCGCCCGCGGGGAGCGCCCCTCCTGAGCCCCGGCCGGCCCGCGCCCGGCGCAGGGCCCGGCCGCGACAGGACTGCCCCCGGACCGCACGGTCCGGGGGCAGTCCCGTTCCCGACGACGGGACGGCCGTCGGCGGCGCCCCGTCGTAACGGGAGCCGTCAGCCCCGGTGAGCCGTCAGCTCCAGGCGCGGCCCGCCCGGCGCGCCAGGCCCTGGTTGATGCGGCGCGCCCAGAAGGGTCCCTCGTAGAGGAAAGCGGTGTAGCCCTGCACGAGGGTCGCGCCGGCGTCGAGGCGCTCCTGGACGTCCTCCGCCGTGGTCACCCCGCCCACGGAGACCAGCACCAGCCGGTCCCCCACGCGCTCGCGCAGCAGCCGCAGCACCTCGAGGGAGCGCCGCCGCAGCGGGGCCCCGGAGAGCCCGCCGGCCCCGTGCGCCTCGATCTCGGCGGGATCGGAGGCCAGCCCGAGCGCGGTGCGGGCGATGGTCGTGTTGGTGGCCACGATGCCGTCCAGGCCCAGGTCGAGGGCCAGGTCCGCGACGGCCAGCACGTCCTCGTCCGACAGGTCCGGGGCGATCTTCACGAGCAGCGGGACGTGCCGGTCCGCGGCCTCGTCGGCCGCGCGGCCCACCGCGCCGAGCAGCGGCCGCAGGCTCTCGATCTCCTGCAGCTGGCGCAGGCCCGGGGTGTTGGGCGAGGACACGTTGACCACGAGGTAGTCCGCGAGGGGGGCGAGGACCCGGGCGCTCTGCAGGTAGTCGTCCACCGCGTCCTCCAGCGGCACCGCCTTGGTCTTGCCGATGTTGACGCCGAGCACCGGACGGGCGCGGCCGCGGTGGTCCGCCTCGAGCTCGCGGCGCGCCTGCGCGAGGCGCGGGGCCACGGCCGCCGCACCCTCGTTGTTGAAGCCCATCCGGTTGATCACGGCCCGGTCCCGGACGAGCCGGAACAGACGGGGCCGGGGGTTGCCCGGCTGCGCCTGGGCGGTCACGGTGCCGATCTCGACGTGCCCGAAGCCGAGGTCGGTGAGGGCGCCGATCCCCTCGCCGCCCTTGTCGAAACCGGCCGCCAGCCCGAACGGGGACGGGAACCGCAGGCCCAGCGCCTCCACCTCGAGCGCGGGATCGGGCCGGGTGTAGACCCGCAGCGCGGTGCTGATCCGGGCGGCGCGCGCCGCCCGGATCCCGAGGAACCCGACCCGGTGGGCCCGTTCGGGGTCCATCCGGGAGAAGACAGCCGTGAAGAACGTAGGGTAGAAGCGCATGGTCCCAGTCTTCCACAGGGCACTCCTCCGGCCGGGCGGCCGCGGAGGGGCTTGACGGACCGGCGCCCCGACGGGCCGCCCGCACGAGGTGAGGGCATGGGTGCTCCCCCGGACCCGTGGGTCCCCGACGTGCTGGGACCCGGCTTCCGCGCGCGGACCGTGGACCTGGACCCCGGCTCCGCCCCCCACTCCACCGCCACGGTGGTCCGCTACCGGCCGGGGGACGTCCCGCTCGTGCCGGGCCGACTGCGCGGGGCCGTGCTGTACCTGCACGGCTGGTCCGACTACTTCTTCAACGCCGAGCTGGCCCGGACGTGCGCGGCCGCGGGCTACGCGTTCTACGCCCTGGACCTGCACGGCTACGGCCGGAACCTCACCGACGAGGTGCTCGCCGTGGAGGAGGGCCGCCCGGGCCACACCACGGACCTCGCGGACTACGACGACGACATCGCCGCGGCGCTCGGCGTGATGGCCGAGGACGGTCTGCCCGGTCCGCGGGGGCGGCTCGTGCTGATGGGCCACTCGACCGGGGGTCTCACCGCGGCGATGTGGGCCTCACGGCACCCCGACCGGCTCGACGGACTGGCCCTCAACGCCCCCTGGATCGGCAGCCACGGCTCCGACGCAGTGGGCGCCGTCCTGCGCCCCCTGGTGGCCCGGCTCGCCGAGCAGCGCCCGGACGTCCCGGTGCGGGCCCGGCTGCGCAGCCACTACTACCGGGTGATCAGCGAGCACGCGGAGGGCGAGTGGCCGATCGACGCCCGGTGGCGGCCCGAGACCAGCTTCGACATCACCCCGGGGTGGCTCAACGCTGTCCTTCAGGCTCAGGGTGAAGTGGCGAAGGGTTTGAACCTTCACCTTCCAGTGCTGGTGCAGACCTCGGCCCGCTCGTGCATCCGCCCCTGGTGGAGCGAGCGGATGCGCTCGGCCGACACCGTGCTGGACGTCCGGCAGATCCGCCGGCACGCGCCCGATCTGGGCACCGACGTGACGCTGCGCTCCTACGAGGGCGCCGTCCACGACGTGCACCTCTCCCGGCAGGCCGTGCGCCGGGCCGCGCAGAGGGATCTCGCCGCCTGGCTGCGCGGTCTGCGACGGCGCCGGCCTCAGGCGGAGGCGCCGGGGCCGGCGACGCGGTCGACGGCTCCGCCGTAGCGCCGGTCCCGCCGGGCGTAGACCTCCACGGCCTCCCACAGGGTGCGGCGGTCGACGTCCGGCCAGAGCACGTCCTGGAAGACGAGCTCGGCGTAGGCGGACTGCCACAGGAGGAAGTTGGAGATCCGCTGCTCCCCGGAGGAGCGCAGGAAGAGGTCGACGTCCGGCAGGTCGGGCTCGTCGAGGTAGCGCTGGACGGTCTTCTCGTCGATGCTCCGCGGGTTCAGGACGCCCGCCCGGGCGTCGGCGGCGATGGCGGCCGCGGCGTCGGCGATCTCGGCCCGCCCCCCGTAGTTCACGCACATGGTGAGGGTGACGACGTCGTTGTCGCGGGTGGCCCGCTCGGCCTCCTCCAGGCGGTTGATGACCGAGCGCCACAGGCGGGGCTTGCGCCCGGCCCACCGGATCCGGATGCCCCACTCCTGGAAGGTGGGCAGCTGGCGCTCCATGACGTCGGCGGTGTAGTTCATCAGGAACGTCACCTCGTCCAGGGAGCGCTTCCAGTTCTCGGTGGAGAACGCGTAGGCGCTGACGTACGGGATGCCCATCTCGATGGCCCCGGCCATCACCTCGATCAGGGCCGCCTCCCCCGCCTTGTGGCCCTCGTTGCGCGGCAGCCCGCGCTGGTTCGCCCAGCGCCCGTTGCCGTCCATGACCACGGCCACGTGCTGCGGCACGAACTGCCGCGGGATCGGCGGGGCGCTGGCGCCGCTGGGATGGGCGGGCGGGGCGGCAAAGCCGGGCATGGTCAGCTCCGTTCCACGAGGTTCAGGGACCGGACGGCCCTCTCCAGGTGCCACTGTACGTAGGTGGCCACGATCCCGGCGGCGGCCCGGGCCGTGCGGGGCTCCACGGCGTCGATCCGCTCCCACGCCCCGGTGAGCAGGGCGGAGAGGTGCTCGACGGTCGCGGGGTCGGGGGCGGCGGCCCCCGGCGGGCGGCAGGCCGGGCAGACGGCGCCGCCGAGCGGGGCCGAGAACGCCTCGTGCGGTCCGGGGGCGCCGCACCGGGCGCAGTCGGTGAAGCTCGGGGCCCACCCGGCCGTGGACACGGCGCGCAGCAAGTAGGAGTCCAGGACGGCCCCGGGTTCGTGCAGCCCGCGGGCCAGGGCGGACAGGGCGCCGACGAGCAGCCGGTACTGCTGGGCCGCGGACTCGTCGTCGTTCTCCGTGAACTTCTCCGCGGCCTCGGTCATGGCCGCGGCGGCGGTGTACTTGGCGTAGTCGGCGGCGATGACCGACCCGTAGCCGCGCTTGCCCAGCGCCTGGGAGACGATGTCGAGGTTGCGACCGGTGACCAGCTGCAGCTCGGCGACGTTGAACGGCTCGAGCCGGGAGCCGAAGCGGGAGGTCGTGCGCCGCACGCCCTTGGCCACGGCCCGGACCTGCCCGTGGTCCCGGGTCAGGAGCACGACGATCCGGTCGGCCTCGCCGAGCTTGTAGGTGCGCAGCACGACGGCGTCGTCCCGGTAGCTGCGTGATGCGAACGTCGTCCTGGCCACCGCATCATTGTCCCACGCGGGGCGGACGGCGCAGGCCGACGGCGCAGCGGGACGGGCCGGGCGGGACGACGACGGCGGGCCGCCCCACGTCCGGGGCGGCCCGCCGTCGCACGGTACGCCGGGCGCTCAGCCCTGGGCGTCCCGCACGGCCCGGTTGACCGCCGAGACGAGGGCCTTCAGGGACGCGCGGGTGGTGTTCGCGTCGATGCCGACGCCCCACAGGACGCGGTCCCCCACGGCGGCCTCGACGTAGCTGGCCGCCTGGGCGTCGCCGCCGGCCGAGAGGGCGTGCTCGCTGTAGTCGAGCACGCGCACGTCCACGCCCTCGGACGCGAGGATCGTCTGCAGCGCCTCGATGGGGCCGTTGCCCTGCGCCGTGCGGTGGTGCTGGACGCCGTCGACGTCCAGGCCGATCTCGAGGGTGCTCTCCCCGTCCTCCTCGGAGGTCGTGGTGATGTTGGTGATCCGGTACCGGCCCCAGCGCCCGGCGTCCCCGTCCTGGACGGTGGGCAGGTACTCGTCCGCGAACACCTTCCACAGCTCCGCGCCGGAGACCTCCCCGCCGGAGGTGTCGGTGTGCTCCTGCACCACGCGGGAGAACTCGATCTGCGCCCGCCGCGGCAGGTCCAGCCCGTGCTCGTTGGCGAGCAGGTAGGCGACCCCGCCCTTGCCGGACTGCGAGTTCACCCGGATGACGGCCTCGTAGGTGCGGCCCAGGTCCTTGGGGTCGATGGGCAGGTAGGGCACGGCCCACACCAGCTCGTCGACGCCCCGGCCCTGCTCCTGCGCGTCCCGGGCCATCCGGTCGAAGCCCTTCTTGATGGCGTCCTGGTGGGAGCCGGAGAACGCCGTGAACACGAGGTCCCCGCCGTAGGGGGCCCGCTCGGGGACGGGCAGCTGGTTGCAGTACTCGACGGTCCGGCGGATGTCGTCGATGTCGGAGAAGTCGATCTGCGGGTCCACGCCCTGGGTCAGCAGGTTCAGGCCCAGGGTCACCAGGTCCACGTTGCCGGTCCGCTCACCGTTGCCGAACAGGCAGCCCTCGATGCGGTCGGCGCCGGCCAGGTAGCCCAGCTCGGCCGCCGCCACGCCGGTGCCGCGGTCGTTGTGGGGGTGCAGGGAGACCACGGTGGCGTCCCGGTTGTAGAGGTTGCGGCACATCCACTCGATGGAGTCGGCGTAGACGTTGGGGGTGGCCATCTCCACGGTGGCGGGCAGGTTGAGGATCATCTCCCGGTCCCCGCCGATCTCGAAGGTCTCGGCCACGGCGTTGGCGATGCGCGCCGCGAACTCGAGCTCGGTGCCGGTGTAGGACTCCGGGGAGTACTCGTAGGTCACGGACGTGTTCTTCAGCTGCTCCTCGTACTTCAGGCACAGCCGCGCCCCCGTGAGGGCGATGTCCACGATCCCGTCCATGTCCTGGTCGAAGACCACGCGCCGCTGCAGGGTGGAGGTCGCGTTGTAGAGGTGCACGATCGCCTTGTCGGCGCCGTCGATGGCCTCGTAGGTGCGCTCGATGAGGTGCTCGCGGGACTGGGTCAGGACCTGGATCGTGACGTCGTCGGGGATCCGGTCCTCTTCGATGAGCCGGCGCACGAAGTCGAAGTCGGTCTGGGAGGCGGAGGGGAACCCGACCTCGATCTCCTTGTAGCCCATCCGCACGAGCAGCTCGAACATCTTGAGCTTGCGGTCGGAGTTCATGGGGTCGATCAGCGCCTGGTTGCCGTCCCGCAGGTCCACGGCGCACCACCGGGGCGCCTCGGTGATCACCCGGTCCGGCCAGGTGCGGTCGGAGAGGTCGAACGGGAACTGCTGCTGGTACGGCACGTACTTGTGGATCGGCATGCCGGAGGGCTGCTGGTAGTTGCGCATGGAAGGGGCCTGTTCTGCTCGAGACGTCTGCGGGTGGCCGGGCATCAGGAACTCCGCAACGGGAGGCCGGCCATCCAGTCTTCGGGTCAGGCCCCGTTGCGGCACGTAAGGAGGAGGAGCGTCCCGGTCCGCATGTGTTCAACCTATCACGGGGTGTCCGGCGCGCCGGGTCGCGTTCTCACCAGTCGCCGGCCGCCTGCTGGCAGGTGTACTGCTCCGCGGTCTGGCCGTTGAGGTCCCCGGGCAGCCCCGCTCCGAGCTCGAGCCGCTCCCCCTCGCGGAAGTCCTGGCCCACCGAGACGAACACCCCCACCACGTCGGTGGTCGGCACGATCTGCGAGGAGGGGACGCCGAGCAGCTCGGCGACCTCGACGGCCGCCTCGTACCACCCCGCGCCGAAGAAGATCTGCGTGCCCGGCAGCTCGGTGGCCTGCGGGCCGGACTCGACGGCCGTGTAGCCCTCGTCCTCGAGCACGTCCGCGATGTCCGCGTCCCGGCCGTCGACGCCGGAGACGTTGGCGACCGTGAGCGGGACCGTGGCCGGGTCGACCGTGGGGGCCGGGACGGCGGCGTCGGGCGACGGGGTCGCGGAGGAGGTCGGCTCGTCGGCCGGCTCCGCGGAGGGCGACGTGAGCGGCCGGTCCTCGCGCAGCGCCTCGAAGAGGTGCTCGGCCGGGTCCGCGTCGAGCTGGAGCCGGTTGGGGTCCAGCGCGTAGGGCTCGGTGGGCGCCGTCACGAAGACCATGCTGCCCAGGTCGATCCCCCGGACCGCCGTGCCGAGGCCGACCACCGTCGGGACGGAGCCGAGCCCCTCGTCGACGTGCAGGTTGCGGGTGGCGACGTCGGCGATCTCGTAGAGCTTCGGCAGGTCCGACAGCGTCCCCTCGTCCTTGATCTTGCGGGCCATGGACGCGAGGAACGACTGCTGGGAGCGGATCCGGCTCGTGTCCCCGCCGTCGCCGAAGGCGGCGCGGCTGCGCAGGAACGCCAGGGCCTGCTCGCCCTCCACGGAGGAGACGCCGGCGGGCAGCTCCAGCCCCGACTTCGGGTCGTCGACGGCGTCGTTGACGCACACCTCGACGCCGCCCACGGTCGAGGACAGCTCCTTGACGGCGTTGAAGTCGGCGAGCATGAAGTGGTCGATCCTGAGGCCGGTCATCTGGTTGACGGTGGCGACCGTGCACCCGGGGCCGCCGTTGGCGATCGCCGAGTTCAGCATCGCGTCCTCCTCCGCCGGGTGGACCTCGCCGGACTCGGGGTCCGTGCAGCGCGGGATGTCCGCGACCAGGTCGCGCGGCAGGGACACCACGGTCACGCCGCTGCGGTCCTCGCTCACGTGCACCAGCATCATGACGTCGGTCAGGCCGGCGCCGGCGCTGTCCTCGTCGTCGCCGTACCGGTCGTTGCCCTCGCCGTCACGGGTGTCGGTGCCCATCACGAGGATGTCCAGCGGGCCGGCCTCGGGGCCGGTCCCGTCGCCGAGGTCGAGCGGGGAGGTGTCCAGGTTGGACTGCAGCCGCCAGGTCGCGGCCACGCCGGCCCCGAGGACCGCGAGCAGGACGACGACCAGCCCGACGGCGGCCCAGCGCTTCCGGGACCATCGGCGGGCGCGGTGGCGTCCGTGGGCGGCGGGGGGCGTAGAGGACACGGTGACTCTCTCCTGGCAGGCCCCGGGCGCGGGGCCCGGGGTCGGGGGGACGGCGCCCGGCCGGGGCGCCGGGTGTCATGCTAGTCGCCCGCCCCGGGACTCGGGGCGGGCGACGCGGCGGGGTGGGGGCGCGATCCGGGGGCCCCGGGTGGCTCAGAAGCCCAGGCGGGACAGCTGCTTGGGGTCGCGCTGCCACTCCTTGGCGATCTTCACGTGCAGGTCGAGGTAGACCTTCGTGCCCAGCAGCGCCTCGATGGCGGTCCGGGACCGGGTGCCGATCTCGCGCAGCCGCGCGCCGCCCTTGCCGATGATGATGGCCTTCTGCGACGACCGCTCGACGTAGACGTTGACCCGCACGTCGAGCAGCGGCCGGTCCGCGGGGCGGCCCTCGCGGGGCACCATCTCCTCGACCACGACCGCGAGGGAGTGCGGCAGCTCGTCCCGCACCCCCTCGAGGGCGGCCTCCCGGACGAGCTCGGCGACCATCGTCATCTCGGGCTCGTCGGTCAGCTCGCCGTCGGGGTACAGGGCCGGGGACTCCGGCATCCTGCCGATGAGCAGCCCGGCGAGGGCGTCGACCTGGAAGCCGTCCACGGCGGAGACGGGGATGACGTCGGCCCAGCCCGGGTCGTCGGCGTCGGGACGGGGCGCGTGCGCGGCCGCGGAGCGGTGGCGGGGCTTGCGGGCGGCCCGTTCGGCGCGCTCGGCGCGGACCCGGTGCTCTGCCTCCATGACGGAGCGGCCCAGCTCGGTGACCGCCAGCAGCTGCTCGGCGAGCTCGACGCGGGAGACGGTGTCCGTCTTCGTGACGATCGCCACGACCGGCTTGTTGCCGGAGGCCGCGAGCTGCTGGGCGATGAACCGGTCCCCGGGGCCGATCTTCTCGTCGGCGGGCACGCAGAAGCCGATGACGTCGACCTCCGCGAGGGTGTCCGCCACGAGGTCGTTGAGCCGCTCGCCGAGCAGCGTCCGCGGCCGGTGCAGGCCCGGCGTGTCCACGAGCACGAGCTGGCCCTCCGGCCGGTGCACGATGCCGCGGATGGTGTGCCGCGTGGTCTGCGGCCGGCTCGAGGTGATCGCGACCTTCTGCCCGACCAGGGCGTTGGTGAGCGTGGACTTCCCGGCGTTGGGGCGGCCGACCAGCACGGCGAAGCCGGCGCGGAACGGGACCGGCTCCCCGGTGGTGGAATCGCCGACCCCGGGGGGCACGGCGGGTGTGGGCTCAGACATGGTGGTGGGTCTCCTCCTCGGACTCCTGGGCGGCGGGCTCCACGGCCGTGGAGCCCGGGGGGACCCAGTCGGGGTCCCGGCGGACCTCGAGCTGGCCCACCCGGTTGCGCCGGCCCTCCAGGGTGATGGCCTCGAGGACGATGCCCTCGACGGTGGCGCGGGAGCCCACGATGGGCACCCGGCCGGTGGACTTGGCGAGCAGGCCGCCGGCCGTGTCCACCTCGTCGTCCTCGAGGTCGAGGCCGAACAGGTCGCCCAGGTCCTCGACGCTGAGCCGGGCGGAGATCCGGTAGCGGCCGTCGCCGAGCTCGGCCACCTCGGGCTTCTCCCGGTCGTACTCGTCGACGATCTCGCCGAGCAGCTCCTCGATGAGGTCCTCGAGGGTCACCAGCCCGGCGGTGCCGCCGTACTCGTCGACGACGATCGCCACGTGGATCGACTCGAGCTGCATCTCGCGCAGCAGCTCGTTGACCTTCTTCGACTCGGGCACGTAGCGGACCTCGCGGGCGAGCTCGGAGAGCCCGGTGAGCCGCAGCCCGGTGCCCAGCCGGTGCACCCGCTCGGCGAGGTCCTTCTGGTACAGGATGCCGAGGACGTCGTCGGCGCTCTCGCCGATCACCGGGATGCGGGAGTAGCCGGAGCGGAAGAAGAGGTTCAGGGCGTTGTCCACGGTGTCGTCGTCGTCGACGGAGACCATGTCGGTGCGGGGCACCATGACGGCCCGGACGTTGGTGTCGTCGAGGTCGAAGACCGAGTGCAGCAGCTCCGCCTCGTTGTCCTCGATGAGGGCCTGGCCCGTGGACCGGTCCACGAACTCGAGCAGCTCCTCCTCGGTGAGGTAGCCGGGGGCGATGTTCCCGGCGTCCCGGGTGCCCGAGGAGCCCAGCCGCACGAGCATCCCGGGGACCGGCCCGAGCACGATGCGCAGCAGGCGCACCAGGCCGGCGGTGGCCCGGACGGTGCCGGCGGCGTGGCTGCGCCCGACCTGGCGCGGGGAGACCCCGGTGAGGACGAAGCCCACGGCGGCCATCACCACGGTGGCCAGGAGGCCGGCGAGCCAGACGTCGTCGAGGCCGTCGAACATCGCGAGGGCCACCGCCACGGCGGAGGCCGTCTCGAACCACACGCTCCAGAAGCGCAGGGCCTGCAGGTGCGCGGTGGGCGTGGCCAGGATCCTGGCGGCGGAGGAGTCGGGGGCGTCCCGGGCGATGGCCTCGGCGTCCGCGCGGGGCAGGTAGGTGAGGCCCGTCTCGGCGGCCGTGAGGACGAACGCCGTGCCCAGGAACACGATCGCCGCGACGACCAGGACGGCAGTGGTCATCATGGGGCGCTACTCCATGGTCTCGACCGGCGCGGGCCGGCCGAGGAAGTCGGTGAGCAGGTCCCGCTGGAGGGCGAACATGATCTGCCGCTCCTCGGGCTCGGCGTGGTCGTGCCCCAGCAGGTGCAGGATCCCGTGGGTGGTGAGCAGGCACAGCTCGTCCGCGACGGAGTGACCGCCGGCCTCGGCCTGCCGGCGGGCGACCGGGGGGCACAGCACGATGTCGCCCAGGGTGCCCTCCGCGGGCTCCTCCGGGGTCCCCGGGCGCATCTCGTCCATGGGGAAGGAGAGCACGTCCGTGGGGCCGGGCAGGTCCATCCACTCGACGTGCAGGCGGGCCATCTCGTCCTCGTCGACCACCGCGATGGACAGCTCCGCGTCGGGGTGGACGTGCAGGCGCTCCAGGACGTGGTCCGCGAGCCGGCCCAGCAGCTCGACGTCGACCGCCTCCCAGGCCGCGCGCTCCCCGGCGGGGACGTCCTGCGGGTCGACCTGCAGGTCGAACTCGACGGCCATCAGGCCTCCGCCCCGTCCGCGTCCGGGGCCGCCGGCGCGGCGTCGCGGGCGGCGCGGGCGTCGTCCTTGCGCCGGCGCCGTTCGTTGCGGTGCCGGTTGGTCGTGTCGAACGCGTCGTAGGCGCTGACGATCCGGCCCACCAGCTCGTGGCGCACCACGTCCTCCGCGGTCATCTCCGTGAACGCGACGTCCGGGACGCCGCTGAGCACGTGCTGGACCTGGCGCAGCCCCGAGGACGCGCTGCCCGGCAGGTCCACCTGGGTGACGTCCCCGGTGACGACCATCTTGGAGCCGAAGCCGAGCCGGGTGAGGAACATCTTCATCTGCTCGGGCGTGGTGTTCTGCGCCTCGTCGAGGATGATGAACGCGTCGTTGAGGGTGCGGCCGCGCATGTAGGCGAGGGGGGCGACCTCGATGGTGCCCGCCTCCAGGAGGCGGGGGATCGAGTCCGGGTCCATCATGTCGTGCAGCGCGTCGTAGAGCGGGCGCAGGTACGGGTCGATCTTCTCGCTGAGCGTCCCGGGCAGGAAGCCCAGCCGCTCCCCCGCCTCCACGGCGGGGCGCGTGAGGATGATCCGGGAGACCTCCTTGGCCTGCAGCGCCTGGACGGCCTTGGCCATGGCCAGGTAGGTCTTGCCGGTGCCGGCGGGACCGATGCCGAAGACCACGGTGTGCTCGTCGATGGCGTCCACGTAGGTCTTCTGGTGCAGCGTCTTGGGGCGGATCTTGCGGCCGCGGCCGGAGAGGATGTTCTGGGTCAGGGCGCCGCTGGGGCGGGCGGTGAGGTCCCTGCCGATCAGCTCGAGCAGCTGGGTGATGACCTGCGGGGTGACCGCGGTCTCGCGGCCGGCCAGGACCTTCAGCTCGTCGAAGAGGGTGGCGACGATCTGCACGGGCCCGCTGGGGCCCTCGATGCCGAGCTCGAGTCCGCGCGGGCTGGTCGTGAGGCCGGGGAACGCCGTCTCCACCTGGCGCAGGGTGTCGTCCCCGGAGCCGAGGCACCGGACCATCGTCTCGCGGTCGGGGAAGGTGATGACGGTGCGGGCCGTCAGGGGGTGCGTGGTGCCGGGCAGCGTCTCAGTCATGGGTCCGGCCGCGCGGGCCGTGCTCTCGCTCTCTCGTGGGTCGCCGTGGTAGGGACGGTGGACGGGACTCGTCCTCACCCCAGGGTACCGCGCGGCTCCGGCACCGGAGGTCGCCCGCCGCACATTGCGATTTGGTATCGGTCACGCCCGCCGGGGCTCCTCGGCTGGGGGCGTCCACGGGCCCTGTGCTGGAATGGTCCGGTCCTCCGGCAGGGGGACAGGTGCGGCCTCCCCCGGTGCCGGCACCGCCCCCCACCCGATCCCGGAAAGCCGAGGTGCGCGTCCCCCCATGGCCACTGCCCGTTCCCGGCCCCGGTCCGCCCGCGGCCGGCTCCCCGTGCTCGCCCTGTCCGCCGCGGGCGCCCTGGTCCTCGGCGCGTGCGGCACCGGCCCGGAGCCCGCCCTCGAGGGCACGGTCAGCGCGTCGGGCGCCGCGCCGGCCTCGTCCACCACGGCGAGCACCGCGGACGGCCGGGTGGCCACCACGAAGCTGCCCGTCTACTGGGTGGGCCGCGCGGACGGCGAGGAGCGGCTGTTCCGCGAGTTCCGGGACGCCTCCGAGGCGGCCGCGGCCGTGGACCCCATCGCGGCGGCGGCGGCGCTGATGACCGGGGCGACCCCGGAGGACCCGGACTACCGGACGCTGTGGTCCCCGGTGGACCGGGTGGGCGCCTCGACGTCCCCGGGCGGGACCATCACCGTGGACCTGCCGTCCGAGGCCTTCCGCCCGGACCTGGACGACCGCGAGGTCCGGCTGGCCCTCCAGCAGCTCGCGCACACCGTGACCGCCACGGCGGCCACGGCGGGTCTGCTGCCGGAGGGCTCCGCGGCCGAGGTCGTGGTGCTCGTGGACGGCCGGCCCGACGAGGAGGTCTTCGGGTCCGTGCGCCTCGACGGCCCCCTCCGCCCCGACGAGGCGCTGGAGGCCCCGCTCTGGCTCGACGAGCCCCGGCAGGACGAACGGTCCGAGGGGACCCTCACCCTCTCGGGACGGGCGCTGGACGAGGTGCGGGACTGCCGGTGGACCGTGGCCGGACCGGACGGGGAGCGCGTCTCGAGCGGCACGGCGGACGAGGTCCCCCGGGGCGACGGGACCGCCGGGTTCCGGGCCGAGCTCGAGCTGGAGCCGGGCCCCTACGTGGTGACGGTCGTCGGCCGGGACGCCGAGGGCGGGACCGTGCGCGACGACAAGGACGTGGAGGTCGTCCCCGGCTGAACCGGCCGCCCGGGACTCATCAGGTCCCGGACGCCCAGCGGCCGAGCGCGGCGCTGAGCACCGCCAGCGCGGCCGGTCCCGCCGTGGAGCTGCGCAGCACCTCCGGGCCGAGCCGGACCGCGAGGGCCCCCACCCCGGCCAGGACCTCGCGCTCCGCCGGCGCGACGCCCCCCTCGGGCCCCACCACCAGGACGATCCGCTCGGCCCCCGCCCACGGGGCGCCGGCGGCGCCGGCCAGGTCGGCGAGGGAGTCGTGCGCCTCCTCGTGCAGGACGAGGCCGCGGGTCCCCGGCTCCCCGAGCAGGCGGGCGAGCTCGCGGGTGGTGGACAGGGGCAGCACCTCGGGCCAGGCGGCCCGCCGCGACTGCTTGGCGGCCGCCGCGACGGTGTGCACCCACTTCTCGTGGCTCTTGGCGGCGCGCTCCTTCTTCCACCGCACGATCGAGCGGTCGGCCTGCCAGGGCACCACGGCGTCGACGCCCAGCTCGGTGGCCGTCTCCACGGCCAGCAGGTCCCGGTCGCCCTTCGCGAGGGCCTGGGCGAGGACCAGCCGGGGCGTGCGGGCGGGCTCGGTGGTCACCGAGACCACGCCGACCTCCATGCTGTCCCGGTCCCCCGCGCGCAGCTCCCCGGTGGCCCGGGTCCCCGCGCCGTCGACGAGCTCGAGCCGCTCACCGGGCGCGAGCCGGCGCACGGTGACGGCGTGCCGGGCCTCCGGGCCGGTGACAGTGAGCGCCGCCCCGGGGCCGAGACCGGCGAGCCGGCCCGGCTCGACCTTGAAGACCGGCAGGCTCACAGGTCGGAGAACCGGTCCTTGAGCCGGGAGAAGAAGCCGCCGGAGCCGGCCGGGGAGTTCAGGGTGGTGCCGGTGGACTGGTCCTCGCCGCGCAGCCGGGACAGCTGCTCGAGCAGCTCGCGCTGCTCGTCGTCGAGCGCCGTGGGGGTCTCGACCTCGAGGTGGACGAACAGCTCGCCCCGGCCGCCGCCGCGCAGCCGGGTGGCACCGAGCTCGTGCAGGGTGACGGTGTGGCCGGTCTGCGTGCCGGGGGCGACGGGCACCTCGCGCTCGCCGTCGAAGGTCTCGAGGGTCACGGTGGTGCCGAGGGCCGCGGAGGTCATGGG
Source organism: Kocuria sp. UCD-OTCP (assembly GCF_000349605.1). Lineage (NCBI taxonomy): Bacteria > Bacillati > Actinomycetota > Actinomycetes > Micrococcales > Micrococcaceae > Kocuria > Kocuria sp. UCD-OTCP. The sequence continues at coordinate 10,998 of NZ_AOSQ01000033.1, read as the reverse complement.
CACCCGGACGCGGGCGTGCAGGTCGTCGCCCTGGCGCTCGAACGTGGGGTCGGGATCGACCTTGAGCTCGACGTAGAGGTCGCCGTTCGGCCCGCCTGCGGTGCCGGCCTCGCCCTGACCCGAGAGGCGGATCCGGTTGCCGGTCGAGACGCCGGCGGGGATCTTGACGGTCAGCGGGCGGCGGTCGCGCACGCGGCCCTCGCCGTAGCACTCGTGGCACGGGTGCTTGATGACGGTGCCGAAGCCCTGGCAGGTGGCGCACGGCGCCGCCGTGACCACGGTCCCGAGGATCGACTGGACCTGGCGCTGCACCTGGCCGGATCCGTGGCAGACGTCGCAGGTCTCGGGCTGGGTGCCCGCCTGGCAGCAGGTGCCGTCGCAGGTGGGGCAGACCACGGCGGTGTCCACGGTGATCTTCTTCTCCGTGCCGAAGACCGCGTCCCGGAGGGTGACCCGGACGTTGATCAGGGCGTCCTGGCCCTGGCGGGTGCGGGACGCGGGTCCGCGCCGGCCGGAGCCGGCGCCGCCGGCGCCCTGGAAGAAGGTGTCGAAGATGTCGGCGAAGCCGAACCCCGTGCCGGGGAAGCCCCCGCCGAAGCCGGTGTCGGTGCCGTTCTCGTTGCCGGTCGCGTCGTAGACGCGCCGCTTCTCGGGGTCGGAGAGGACGTCGTTGGCGTGGGAGAGGCGCTTGAAGTCCTCGGCGGCCTCCGGGCCGGGGTTGACGTCGGGGTGCAGCCGGCGGGCCTTCTTGCGGTAGGCCTTCTTGATCTCTTCCTGGCTGGCGTCCCGGGACACGCCCAGGGTCTCGTAGTGATCGCTCACCGTGGTCCGTTCTGTCGAGAGGTCTGTGGTGGGTTTCGCTGGTGGGCCCCGGGGGACGGGGCCCGCGGGGGCTCAGCCCCCGAGGATACGGGAGAGGTAGCGGGCGACGGCGCGCACGGCGGCCATCGTGGACGGGTAGTCCATGCGCATGGGGCCCACGACCCCCACCTTGGACTGCGGCCCGTAGCCGGTGGCGACGACGGCGGCCTCGGACAGGGGGCCCTCGGCGTTCTCCGTGCCGATCCGCACGGCCACCCCGCGGGCGTCCTGCTCCATCTCGGAGAGCAGCCGGAGCATCACCACCTGCTCCTCGAGGGCCTCGAGGACCGGGCCGATGCTCAGGTGGAAGTCCCCGGTGGAGCGGGCGAGGTTGGCGGTGCCGGCCATGACCATGCGGTGCTCGGCCCCGCCCGCCGCGAGGGCGCCGACGGCCTCCGCCACGGCGGCGGCGGCCGGCTGCAGCGGCGGGGCCGTGCTCGCGGTCATCACGGCGAGGGCGTCCGGCACCGCGGTCAGGCAGCGCCCGACCACGGCGGCCAGCACCCGGGCGCGCAGCTCGAGCAGCTGGGACTCCTCGAGCGGCGCCCGCAGCACGGCGACGCGCTGCGCCACCCGGCCGTTGGTCGGGATGAGCACCACCAGCACCCGGCCGGCGCCGAGGTCCACGACCTCGACGTGGCGCACGGTGACCCCGGAGGCGTGCGGGTACTGCACGACCGCGACCTGCTGGGTGAGCTGCGCGAGCAGCCGCACGGTGCGCTCCATGACGTCGTCGATGTCCGCGGCGTCGTCCAGCAGCCGCTGGATGGCCCGCCGTTCCGGACCCGAGAGCGGCTTGACGGCCGCGATCTGGTCGACGAACGTGCGGTAGCCCTTGTCCGTGGGGATCCGGCCCGAACTCGTGTGGGGGGCCGTGATCAGGCCCTCCTCCTCGAGCGCGGCCATGTCGTTGCGCACGGTGGCCGAGGAGACGCCGAGCCGGTGCCGGTCCACGAGGGCCTTGGAGCCGACCGGCTCGCGGAAGTGCACGTAGTCCTCCACGATGGCCTGCAGGATCTGCAGTCGTCTCGGATGGTTCACGTCGCTCCTCCCCGGTTCGTCCACGCCCCCGAAGATGCCCTGGCACTCGGGTGGCCACAGTGCCAACGGCGTCCAGTGTAGCCCCCGTGTCCGACGGCCGGTCGCCCCCGCGGTTTGGTACGCTTCCGGCTGATCCGCGCCGGACGCGCGGCACCGCGACCCGGGAGGACGACCATGAGCCACCACGGCTGGGGGCCGCGCAGCCTCGACGACGACGCCCTCGCCCGCCGCCGGCCGGTCTCCGCGGAGGTCCCGGTCGCCCCGGGGATGCTCCTGGAGGACGTCACGACCGGCTGGGTCGGCGCGGTCGTGTCCCTGGAGACCATCGGCGGGATGCGCGTGCTGGGGCTCGAGGACCGGAGGGGGCGGGTCAAGGCGTTCCCCCTGGGACCGGGGTTCCTGCTCGAGGGCGAGCCCGTGGTCGTCGTCGAGCCCCGCCGGGCCCCCGCGGCGCGCAAGCCCTCCCGCACGCGCTCGGGCTCCGTGGCCGTCGAGGGGCTGCGCGCGAGCACCGCGAAGGCCTCCCGGGTGTGGGTCGAGGGCTACCACGACGCCGAGCTGGTGGCCAAGGTGTGGGGCCACGACCTGGCGGTCGAGGGCATCGTCGTGGAGCCCCTGCACGGCATCGATGACCTGCCCGCCGCCGTGCGGGAGTTCGGGCCGGGCCCCGGGCGGCGGCTCGGCATCCTCGTCGACCACCTCGTGGCCGGCTCCAAGGAGTCGAGGATCGCCGCGGAGACCATGCGCCTGCCCGGCGCCGCGGGCAACGTCCTGGTGCTGGGCCACCCCTACGTCGACATCTGGCAGGCGGTCAGGCCGCGCACCCTCGGCATCGACGCCTGGCCGGTGGTCCCGCGCGGCACGGACTGGAAGACCGGCACCGCCGCCGCCCTCGGGTGGCCGCACCGCACCCCCGGCGACCTCGGCCGGGCCTGGCAGCACATCCTGTCCCGCGTGGACAGCTACGCCGACCTCGAGCCGTCCCTGCTGGGCCGGGTCGAGGAGCTCATCGACTTCCTCACCGCCCCCGGCGCCTGACCCGCCGCCCCCGCGCACGGGCAACGCCCAGCAGATCGTCACAAAGGCACACGGGCGCGGGGCCGAGCCTCCGCCCTCCGGGCCGGTCGGTAGGATGGTCGTGTCCCACCCACCCTCCGCGGCCCTGCCGCGGTCCCACCGCCGAAGGACATCCGTGCCCGTGCAGACCGACCCCCGATCGAGCCGCGACAACGCCGGGGCCCCGTTCGAGGGCCTCTCCCCCGTGGCCCAGCCGCTGACCGTCACCGAGGACCACCAGTGGGCGACCCTGGCGCACTTCGGCGGCGTCATCGGCTTCCTCCCCTCGTTCCTCGTCCACCGCGTCTTCCGCGGGCGCGGCCCGTTCACGGAGCAGGAGTCGATGGAGGCCATGAACTTCACCCTGCTGCCGACCCTCGTGGTGGTCACCGGGATCCTGCTCGCCCCGGTGCCGTTCATCGGCTGGTTCTTCGCGCTCGCCGCCGCCGCCGCGTGGCTGCTGCTCGCCGTCGGCTCCCTGATCGGCGGGGTCCGGGTCAACCGCGGCGAACCGCACCTCTACCGCTTCAACACCCGGCTCTACGACCGGCTCGTCGAGCGCCTCCGCGAGCGGTCCCGGGGGCGCGCCGCGCGCGGCTGATCCCGGTCCGCGCCGGGGACGTCCCTGACGGACGCATCCGTTCCCGACGGGTGCGTCCGTTCCCGACGGGTGCGTCCGTTCCTCGTGCGGGCGCCCCGGCCGGGGTGCCCCCGTCAGGCGAGCAGCCGCCGCACCACGGCGTCGCCGAGGAGCCGGCCCCGCAGGGTCAGCACCAGCGAGCCGCGCAGCGCCGCCGCGGGCTCCACCAGCCCGTCGGCGATCAGCCCGGCCACCGCGGTCCGCCCGCCGCCGGCCAGGGCGGTCGTGGGCAGGCCGTCGCGGATCCTGGCCTCCAGCATCACCCGCTCGAGGTGGCGGGTGTCCGCGTCGAGGATCTCGCGCCCGGCCGCCGGCGACTGCCCGGCGCGCACCCGGTTCGTGTAGGGCACGGGGTGCTTGAGGTTCCACCAGCGCGTCCCGCCCACGTGCGAGTGCGCCCCGGGCCCGATCCCCCACCAGTCCTGGTTGCGCCAGTAGGCGAGGTTGTGCCGGCTGCGGTGGGCGCCGGCGTCCGCGCCCTCGGCGGGCCGGGCCCAGTTGCTCACCTCGTACCACTCGAAGCCGGCCTCGGCGAGGACCCGGTCCGCGAGCTCGTACTTGTCGGCCTGGTCGTCCTCGTCGATCGGCGGCACCTCCCCGCGCCGCATCCGCGCCGCGAGCTTCGTGCCGTGCTCGATGATCAGCGAGTACGCGGAGACGTGGTCGGGCTCGTAGCCCACCGCCGTGCGCACCGAGTGCTCCCAGTCGGCCAGGGACTCCCCCGGGGTGCCGTAGATGAGGTCCACGCTGACGCCCAGGCCGGCCTCGCGCGCCCACCGCACGGCCCGCGGCACGTTGTCGGGGTCGTGCGTGCGGTCCAGGACGGCGAGCACGTGCGGGACGGCCGACTGCATCCCGAAGGACACCCGGGTCACCCCCGCCGCCGTGAGCACCGCGAGGGACTCGGGCGTCACGGAGTCCGGGTTCGCCTCGGTGGTCACCTCCGCGCCCGCCGCGAGCCCGAAGCTCTCCGCGGCCTGCGCCAGGACCGCGGCGAGGTCCTCGGCGGGCAGCAGCGTGGGGGTGCCGCCGCCGAAGAACACGCTGTGCAGCGGGCGGGGAGCCACCCCGGAGTCCTCCAGCACCCGGCGCGCCCAGCGGACCTCCGCCGCGGCGTCCCCGGCGTAGGCGTCCTGGGACACCCCCGCCCCGAGCTCCACGGCCGTGTAGGTGTTGAAGTCGCAGTAGCCGCACCGGACCGCGCAGAACGGCACGTGCACGTAGAGGCTGAGCGTGCGGTCGGCGGAGCCCACCGCGGCGGAGGGCGGCAGCAGTCCGTCGAGCGGGCCCGGCAGGCCCTCCGGCTGGGCGGGGGCCACTACTTCTTCTTGTCCTTCGCCCCGGACTCGTCGGAGGACAGCGCCGCGACGAACGCCTCCTGGGGGACCTCCACCCGGCCGACCATCTTCATCCGCTTCTTGCCCTCCTTCTGCTTCTCGAGCAGCTTGCGCTTGCGCGAGATGTCGCCGCCGTAGCACTTGGAGAGCACGTCCTTGCGGATCGCCCGGATGTTCTCGCGGGCGATCACCCGGGAGCCGATGGCCGCCTGGATGGGCACCTCGAACTGCTGCCGCGGGATGAGCTCGCGCAGCTTGCCGGTCATCATCACCCCGTAGGCGTACGCCTTGTCCCGGTGGGTGATCGCGCTGAAGGCGTCCACCGGCTCGCCCTGCAGGAGGATGTCGACCTTCACGAGGTCCGCGGCCTCCTCGCCCTCGGCCTTCCAGTCCAGGGACGCGTAGCCCTTGGTGCGGGACTTGAGCTGGTCGAAGAAGTCGAAGACGATCTCGGCCAGGGGCAGCCGGTAGCGCAGCTCCACCCGATCCTCGGAGAGGTAGTCCATGCCCTTGAGCTGACCGCGCTTGGACTGGCACAGCTCCATGATCGCGCCGATGAACTCGGACGGGGCCAGCACCGTCGCGGCCACCATGGGCTCGCGGATCTCGGCGATCTTGCCTTCGGGGAACTCGGAGGGGTTCGTGACGGCGCGCTCGGAGCGGTCCTCGAGGGTGACGTTGTAGCTCACGGAGGGCGCCGTGGAGATCAGGTCCAGGTTGAACTCGCGCTCGAGGCGCTCCCGGACGATCTCGAGGTGGAGCAGGCCCAGGAACCCGCACCGGAAGCCGAAGCCCAGGGCCGCGGAGTTCTCGGGCTCGTAGACCAGGGCGGCGTCGTTGAGCTGGAGCTTGTCCAGGGCGTCGCGCAGGACCGGGTAGTCGGAGCCGTCGATGGGGAACAGCCCCGAGAAGACCATCGGCTTGGGGTCCTCGTAGCCGCCCAGGTTCTCGGCCGCCGGCCGCTGGTGGTTGGTCACGGTGTCCCCCACCCGGGACTGGCGCACGTCCTTGACCCCGGTGATGAGGTAGCCGACCTCGCCCACGCCGAGCCCCTCCGTGGGCTTCGGCTCGGGCGAGATGACCCCGATCTCCAGCAGCTCGTGCTGCGCGCCGGTGGACATCATCCGGATCCGCTCCCGCGGGGTCAGCTTGCCGTCGACCACGCGGATGTAGGTGACCACGCCGCGGTAGGTGTCGTAGACGGAGTCGAAGATCATGGCCCGCGAGGGCGCGTCCGCGTCCCCCTGCGGGGCGGGGACCAGCTCCACGATCCGGTCGAGCAGCGCCTCGACGCCCTCACCGGTCTTCCCGGAGACCCGCAGCACGTCCTCGGGGTCCACGCCGATGAGGTTGCCGAGCTCCTGGGCGTACTTCTCCGGCTGGGCCGCGGGCAGGTCGATCTTGTTCAGCACCGGGATGATCGTGAGGTCGTTCTCCATGGCCAGGTACAGGTTCGCCAGGGTCTGCGCCTCGATGCCCTGCGCGGCGTCCACCAGCAGCAGCGCGCCCTCGCAGGCGGCCAGGGAGCGGGAGACCTCGTAGGTGAAGTCCACGTGCCCCGGGGTGTCGATCATGTTCAGCGCGTAGTCCGTGCCCCCCACGTTCCAGGGCATCCGCACCGCCTGGGACTTGATGGTGATGCCGCGCTCGCGCTCGATGTCCATCCGGTCCAGGTACTGGGCCTTCATCTCCCGCGTGGTGACCACGCCGGTGGCCTGCAGCATCCGGTCCGCGAGCGTGGACTTCCCGTGGTCGATGTGGGCGATGATGCAGAAGTTTCGGAGGATCGACGGGTCGGTCGAGGCGGGAACCGGGGCATTGACGGCCAGCGGTGACACGGGCGGTCCTTTCTCCGGGAGAACGTCGCTTCCGGCAGGTCCTGGGGCTACCGGCGGGTGGACCGCGCCGGGGATTCAACTGTCCAGTTTCCCACGTTCGGTCATGGAGAGCCATTTCGGCCCGCGGGGGCCCCGGCCGCGCCGGAGGGCCCCTGGCTAGAGTGGTCGCATGAAGCTCAACCTCGGCACCCTGACCCGGCTCGCCGCCCGCGCCGTGGACGCCTACCAGCGCTCCGGGCGGCGCCGCCCGGAGCCCTCCCGGCCGGGCCGGCGCACCGCCGCGCCGTCCGCGCGGCCCCGGCCCACCGTGCCGTCCCGGGCCGGCGACGGCCGCCCCGCGGGGCTCTCGCGCCCCTACCGCGGGGACTGGACGGGTCCGGTGCGGCCCGTCTACCGGCCGTTGTCCGACGGCGAGGCCGATCCCGGCGAGATCGTGTGGACCTGGGTGCCCTTCGAGGAGGACCACCGCCGCGGCAAGGACCGGCCCGTGCTGGTCGTGGACCGGGCCGGGGACCACCTGCTGTGCCTGATGCTCACCTCCCGGGACCGCAGCAATGGGCTGGAGCAGGACCCGGACTACGTGGACGTCGGGACGGGGCCGTGGGACCCGCGGGGCCGGCCGTCCGAGGTCAAGCTCGACCGCGTGGTCCAGGTGCTGCCCGCCGACGTCCGGCGCGAGGGCGCGGTCCTGCCCGAGCCCCTCTTCGACCGGGTGGCCGGGCGGCTCCACCGCCTGCGCGGCTGAGCCGGCGGCTCAGGACCGCCCGTGTCGGCGCCGCCCGGCGGCGGGGCGCGGTCTGCTAGACTTTTCTGCTGTGTGTCCGCGCTGGTCGTCGGGCACTGCAGGACGGTCGCCACACGGGCGTCCCCACTCCCACTCAGTCACATGGCTGTCCTGTTTGCCCTCACTGACCGAATTCCGCACCCATCGCCAAGGAGTTATACGTGGCCAACATCAAGTCCCAGAAGAAGCGCAACCTCACCAACGAGAAGTCGCGCCTGCGCAACAACGCGTACAAGTCCGAGCTGAAGACGCTGGTCCGCCGCGTCGACGAGGCCGTCGGCGCCTCCGACAAGGAGACCGCCCAGGACGCCCTGCGCGTCGTCTCCCGCAAGCTCGACAAGGCCGTCAGCAAGGGCGTCCTGCACAAGAACAACGCGGCCAACAAGAAGTCCGGCCTGGCCAAGCTGGTCGCCAAGATCTGATCCCGGTTCCCCGCGAACCGCGCCCGCCGCTCCGGCGGGCCGCACGGAGGCCCCGTCCCGCTCAGGGACGGGGCCTCCGTCGTCCCCCGGGCCCGTCCGGCCCGGGGACCTCCGCTCAGCGGCGGCCGGACAGGGCGATGGTCGTGATCGCCCGCTCCACCGCGTAGGCGGGGTCCCGCCCCTCGCCCTTGACCTGGGCGTCGGCCTCGGCCAGCGCCCGCAGCGCCCGCACGAGGTCCTCCTCGGAGAAGCGCCGGGACTCCTCCTGCGCCCGCTCCACCATCCACGGGGCCGCCCCGATCCGCTGGGCGAGCTGACCCGCGCCGCCGCGGGTCCCGTGCACCTGGGCGATCGTGCGCAGCTTCGCGGCCAGCGCCCCGACCATCGGGACGGGGTCCACCCCGGTGTCGAGGGCCTGGCGCCACAGCTTGAGGGCGCTCTCGGCGCGTCCGGCCAGCGCGGCGTCCGCGACCTTGAACGCGGTGGCCTCCACGCGCCCGCCGTAGTACTTCTCCACGTCGTCGAAGCTGATGCTCTCGGGCCCGTCGGACAGCAGCTGGGCGCACGCGGCGGCCAGCTCGGCCGTGCTGCTGCCCACGGCGGCGGCGAGCGCGCGGGCGGCGTCGGGGTCGATGCGGCGCCGGTGGGTGCGGAACTCGGTGACGATGAAGTCGGTCTTGTCGCGGTCGTTCTTGAGGGGCTTGCACTCCACGACGGCGGCGCCGGCGGCCTTGAGGGCGTCGAGGAGCTTCTTGCCGCGGTTGCCGCCGCTGTGCTCCCAGAGCACGACGACGTCCGGGTCGGGGGCCTGGACGTAGGCGAGGCCGTCGGCGAGGCAGTCGTCGTTCATGGCGGCGAGGTTGCTGACGTGGATGAGCTTCGCGTCGTCGAACAGGGAGGGGCTGGCGAGCGCGGCGAGCTGTCCGGGGGCGTAGGCGGCGGCGTCGACGGTGGAGAGCTCGACGGGGCCGCGCCGGTCCTTGAGGGCGGTGCGGACGCGGTCGCGGGCGCGGGCGGCGAGGTAGTCCTCGGGGCCGGTGAGCAGGATGAGCGGGGTGGGCTCGACGTCGCGCCAGGTGGGTCCGGCGGTGGGTGCGGGGCGCCTCGGTGGGGTCATGGCCGCGTCCTCCTGTGGTGGCGGCCGGACGGGGCCGCCTGCTGGGTGGGGTGGTCTCCAGCTTCCCACGTCCGGGCGACATGTGGTGGCGTGGTCCCGGGTGGTGGGGTCATGATCGTGGCATGCGGAGGGGTCGCGGGGAACGGGTGGCCGGGCGGGTGCTGACGGGGGCCGCCGTCGTGTTCCTGGTGGCGTGGGCGTGGCCCATCCTGGATCCGGGGCTGGAGCCGCGGCTCGTGCTGGTGTGCCGGGTGGTGCTGGGCGGGGTGTGGGCGCTGTTCGTCGGGGACTACGTGGTGCGCCTGGTGCGGGCCGGGGACCGGCGGGAGTTCGTCTCCTGCCATCTGCTGGACCTGCTGGTGCTGGTCTTCCCGGTGCTCCGGCAGCTGGAGCTGGTGCGGCTGGTCGCCCTGGTGCTCGTCGTCAACCGGCGGGCCTCGGCGGACCTGCGGGGGCGGGTGGCCGTGCACCTGGCCGGCGGGGCGCTGCTGCTGGGCGTGGTCGGCTCGCTGGCCGTGCTGGACGCCGAGCGGGGCGCTCCCGGGGCGGGCATCACGAGCTTCGGGGACGCCGCCTGGTGGACGGTCACGACGATGAGCACGGTGGGCTACGGGGACCTGTACCCGGTCACCGTGCTGGGCCGGGGTGTGGCGGTGGTCCTGATGCTGGGCGGTGTGGGGGTGCTGGGTCTGGTCACGGCTCTGCTGGCCTCCTGGCTGGTGGAGGCGGTGGCCGCCCGCGGGGGCCGTGACCCGGCCGCGGAGGTCGCGGCGCTGCGGGCGCAGGTGGCGGAGCTGACCGAGCAGGTGCGCCGGCGGGAGGAGCGCGGGCCGGGTCCCCCGGACCGGGGGGCGGGGGGCGAGGACCCGCCGGAGCCCGGGACGGCGGTCCGGGGGCCGGCGGATCAGGGGCCGGCGGCCTAGGGCTCGGCGGGAACGGCACGGATTCGGCCGTCCTCGCGCAGGATATAGGCGCTGCCGTGCTCGTCCGTGCGGACGAGGGGGATCCCCCGGGTGCGCAGGTGGTCGAGGATCCGGGGGTGGGGGTGGCCGTAGTCGTTGTCCCGGCCGGCGGAGACGACGGCCAGCCGGGGACCGGCCGCGTCGATGACGGCGGTGCCGCCGTTGCGGGCGCCGTGGTGGGAGACCTTGAGCACGTCGACGTCGACGAGCGGCCCGGCGGTGCGCAGGAGGGCGCGTGCGCCCTCCTCCTCGAGGTCCCCGGTGAGCAGCCAGGAGGTGGACCCGCCGTCCTCGCCGGTGAGCTCGGCACGCAGCACGAGGGAGGCGTTGTTCTCGTCGGCGGAGGACGGGTCGCTCCAGCGCCCCGGCGCGGTCGGTGCCGGGGCGAGGACGGTCAGGCGCAGTCCGCCCAGCGTCCGGGTCTCCCCCGGGGCCGGCCGGCGGGCCGGGGCGCCGGGCAGCGCGTCGGTCAGCCCGTTCGGCGGTGCCGCGGCCGCCGTGGCGTACCAGACCTCGCCGATCCGCCCGTGCCGGGCGAGGGCGGGCAGGCCTCCGGTGTGGTCGGCGTGGTCGTGGCTGAGGACCACGAGGTCCAGGTGCTCCACCCCGCTGCGCCGCAGGCACCGTGCCAGGGCCTGCGGGTCGGGGCCGGTGTCCACGAGGACGGCACGGCCCGGTGCGGTGCGCAGGAGGACGGCGTCCCCCTGGCCCACGTCGCACAGCACGGCCTCCCAGGCCGGCGGCGGACGTCGGGCGTCCACGGCGGCGCGCAGGGCCAGCGCCGCGAGGACGAGCAGCACGGCCGCGGCGGCCGCGATCCGCCGCCGCCGGCGCCTTTTCGAACGGTTTTTTAGCTGTCCCGCTTGGCGGCGACGGTGCCGGCCACGTGCGTGCCGTGCCAGATGGAGTTGGTGGCCGCGGAGCCGGCGTAGCACTGGCC